>CABQGZ010000897.1 GCA_902463835.1 uncultured Lachnospiraceae bacterium | reverse complement strand
ATCTACGGTATATAGCATGCTCGACCCGTCTCGTCAGCGTGTATCCATCGCCACCATAAAAAAGCTCTGTGACGGCCTTGATATTACGCTTGGTCAATTCTTTTCCTGTGCACTATTCGATGAATTAGAGCAGGAAATCCGCTAAATTCGTATTTCTATTGCATAATAAATAGGCACCGGAGCCCTCTGTATCCTTTGGATATGTGGGGAACTCCGGTGCCCTTTTTATTTCTGATTTATTTGATGGGAAACCCAAAGAAATTCTTCGTACGATTCCCGTGTCCTGTGCAATGCTACTGTAGGTTGTGATGGGTGCTGTGGTGCGTGGCTTACGTAAAATCGACAGGACTTCGAAAATATTTTCGTAAATTTGTAGTTGACAGCTAAAACAAATTGCAGTATAATCAAGCCGTAAACACCAATTTGGTGTAAAAAATCCAAATTAAACCACCGCAAAACAACCTAAAAAATGAGAAGGAGGCCCCTCGATGCGTGATGACAACAAGCTTCACCGTGAAAAGAGATACGTTGAAGTGGACGTTCGCTTTACACCTGATGGCAAGATCCGCCCGCTTGCCATCAACTACGACAAAAGCCATATCTATGGAATCGACCGTGTTTTGGCTGTCAGGCGTGGTACATCGCGCCTTGGCGGGAAGGGGCGGTGCTTCACCTGCATGATCTGCGGGCAGAAGCGGAATCTCTGGCTTGAACAGGGCAAGTGGTTCGTGGAAGCCTACTGCTCCGTGCCGGAAAGCCGTGCTTCGTAATGGCAAGGTACTTATCCCGCGCAGACCTTTCGCGCATAGCGGGTAAGTATATCGACCAGTACTATACCTGCTTTGGAATCAGCAAAGATGACCCGTCACCTATTAACCTCGAGCAGTTTGCAAGTTCTGTTCTTGGGTTGAATGTGAAAATGCTGCCGCTGTGCAGCGATGGCAGCATCCTTGGGCTGACCGTTTTCCAGAAATGCAGGTTTACTGTAATCTTGGGGGATGGTACAAAGCTTGTAGAGGTATTCATGCCGCGGGACGTTGTAATCGATTCCGCCCTTGCGGCAGACAGCTGCACCGGATGCCGGAATTTCACGATAGCGCATGAAGCGGCACACCATATTCTGGCTGACCTGTTTCCGAGCGACTACCATTTATGGTCAACGCCGAAATAGAACGGGCAGCGCTGCGTTTGCCGAATGGAATCCTGTACAAATCCGCATCTGACCCGAACTATGAAAAAATTCTGGAGATGGCTGCGCGGATGGGAGTATCGTGGTCTGCTATCAGGATCAGACTACAGCAGATGCAGGTCATAAAAGGCAAACCCATCCACTGCCATCCATTGGACGTCATCCGATATGGTGAATGAACATGATTCAGTCAAATAATCGTTCTTTAAAAAATAAACCGCTGAACAATGTGCAGCAGGCACAATTCAGCATCGGCTGGAGGTTTTGTCCTGTTTGCGGTAATAAGTTATACAAAAAAATTGATGGGTGTTCCGGTACACTGCAAGTAAAATGCAGTAAGTGTAAGGAGACCCTGAGGCTTGATCTGGCGTTCAGACGCCGGTGATTTTCCAGTCATTTTAACAAATACGGGTGCATTGCACCCTGAATATGGACTGTTCGCTCCGAGCAACGGGCCATTGCCGCAAGGCAATGAATGAAACGCGCTCCAAATAGCCGGGCAACAGCTGATTGAGGAATTTTCTTTGAAGATCCCTCAGTTGGCTGTTGTCCGGCTATTTTTTTAGCCTTCAGGTAGCCTGCTCCCGTAAAAAGGAGCAGGCTTTATGTTTGTCCATTTTTCGTGGATGCCCCAAGCGGCGAAATATCCGTAGCCTTCCAAATTTTCGACTTTTCACGACTTATCGAAAATTTGGAGGTTTACGATGTCTTTTAATAAGGGCTATGAGTTGAAGAAGTTTGAAGCACACTGGGGAAAGCTGCGCCAGTCTGCTCTATGCCAATGGCGTGAGCCTGAAGGAGATTCAGGAGTGGCTCGGTCACAGTGACATCAGCACAACAAGCAACATTTATACACATCTGGATTTCTCCAGTAAGGTGTCCTCGGCGAATGCCATCGTCAGCATTTTCCCGGAGAACACAAAGGTATGATTTGCAACAAAAATAAAGCAGCCCGGAACCTGAAAAAAGTCCGGACTGCTTGCTTGGTGCCGGTGGTGGGGGTCGAACCCACACGTGTTATTAGCACAAGGGATTTTGAGTCCCCCTCGTCTGCCATTCCGACACACCGGCG
>CABQGZ010000896.1 GCA_902463835.1 uncultured Lachnospiraceae bacterium | reverse complement strand
ACGTCAAAGTCGCTTTCAATGAGTATTACCCGACGAAGATCTGCATGTACTCGGGCAAGACTCGGAAAGAGCTGAATGAGGACACCTGCGCGATTCTTGACCGTGCTCGCATCATCAATGCTGATATGACGGTTCGTCCCCGTTATTGGGAGGTTAATGGCAAGTCCGGGTATAAGGCATACCTGAAGGTGCTCCATGTAACGATCGAAGAAGAAGATCCGTGGGCAGATGCCTACGCTCAGTACAACGAGCAGTAATTTGTGCATCTCGGGAGCTCTGAAATATGGGCTCCCGACTTATATTTTGGAGGTTTAACTACTATGCGGAAGCTTAATGTCACTATCCAGTGTTTAGCAACATATAACAGCAGTATTATGGTTCCTAGTGAACTAACTTTTGAAGAAGCAATTGAATATGCAAAAAAACATATCGCTGAGATTCCGCTTGGAACTCTTGAGTATGTCCCTGATAGCGATAATCTGGATGTGGAAAACTGCGATTTCGGCGACTGATATTTTGGAGGTTTAACAACTATGAAACAACGTTTTGTATTCGGTCTCGGGCTGACTTTAGGATTTTTCATTGGGGCTGCACAGACTGTTGGGCACATGATGTCCGTTGATGAGATCCGCAAGGCTTGTGCAAATCGTGTAGCAAATAAGATTTCAGATTTTCTATATGGAAAGTGCCGTTGCGATTACGCTTATGACTGGCACTTTGTGACACAGAAAGACTGCGAGAATGCATGGCATGATATTCATGAGATCATTCAGTTGTATGGTCAGATCACTGTTGCGGAGGTAAAGGAAATTGCTGGTGTAAAGTCGAGTTCTTATGAGGATACGAAAAGAGGTTGGGTTGGGACTCTCGGTATGAGTCTCAAACCTGAAAAAGATGAAACATGGACCATCCATTTACCGGAACCCAAAAGACTGCTGCTAAGAGGGTATTGCCATGCATAACACCATTAAGCAAATATGCCTGTATCTTACGATTGTATCTTGGATTTTGCTACTTCAGACAGTTCCCAACTCCGTCATTACATGGATTGGCGAACATCAGTGTCTTGTGGGTATTTTTTCAATCGTTACGTGGCTTTGGTATTGCATCTACGATAATCATAAAAACTGAGAGGAGAGGTTTTATATGGTTTCCAACTATAAAGAAGTGTATTTTGATCCTTATTGCTCGAAATGCAAGTATCTGAAAAAGACTGAGCAGGAAGAACCGTGTGATGAGTGTCTCAATCACCCTGTCAATGAATACACCCATCGTCCTGTCAAATTTGAGAAGAACGAATGAGCGGGATCAACCTTTACGATTTTCAGCTCGAAGCAGTCAAAAAAATGCATAACGGATGTATTCTCTGTGGCGAGGTCGGAAGTGGCAAATCCAGAACGTCCCTCGCATACTACTGTCTACAGCAAAATCGTAGCGGGAATACGATCGTATATGGGACGATTCCTCAAATAATTGAAGATCTCTACATTATTACGACTGCCCGCAAGCGAGACACATTTGAGTGGGATTCCGAGCTGGCAAACTTTCGTATGTCCACAAATCCCGAAAATGATGCGTTTAAGCACTCTGTTGTCATCGACTCCTGGAACAATATCCAGAAGTACAAGGACATCAAGGGCGCTTTCTTTATATTCGATGAACAGCGTGTTGTGGGTCGCGGAGAATGGGTAAAGAGCTTCCTGAAAATTACAAAGGCAAATCATTGGATCCTGCTCTCGGCAACTCCTGGTGATAAGTGGGAGGATTATATTCCGGTCTTTGTCGCCAATAGATTCTATAAGAATCGTACACAGTTCAGCAACGAACATATCGTCTGGGACCCGCGAGTAAGTTTTCCGAAAGTGCGTGGATATTTTAATACTAACCGCCTCATCCGACTTCGGGATCAGGTGCTTGTCCAGATGGATGACCAGCGGACAACGATTCCGCATCACGAAGATGTGTTCGTCGCCTATGATATTTCAGCCTATCGTGATCTGACGCGAACACGCTGGAATCCCTGGCTTGAGAAACCAATTGAGACTGCATCAGAGCTATGTTACGCATGGCGAAAGGTTGTGAACTCAGATGACTCTCGACAGCTTGCTGTGCTGGAAATTCTGGAAGACCATCCAAAAGCAATTATATTCTATAACTTCGACTACGAGTTAGAGATTCTGAGGAGTATCGGATATGAAGAAGGAACTGAAATCGCTGAATGGAATGGGCATAAACATGACGCGCTTCCTACCGGCAACAAGTGGGTC
>CABQGZ010000895.1 GCA_902463835.1 uncultured Lachnospiraceae bacterium | reverse complement strand
TATGAGGTCCTTTATGATGGTGTGGCCGTGCAGGATGTGGTGAGCAGCCTCATGCGCCGGGCCAAAAAGGACGAGCTGACAGAGACCACTTGGCTGTAATGCATAACAAAACCACCGGAACGTGTTGCTCCGGTGGTTTTTTCTAAGTTTTATTTAATTCCGCACTTCCAGCTGATCCCAAGGTCACGAAGATTGCGGAGGAACCGCAAAAGGAAGTAAGACTCATCAAAAACGAGCTTCGCCGGGAAACCGGCAGAGCTCATTTCAATGGGATCAGAGGGAATGAAACAGCAAACGGAAGCGGGGGAGTGGTGCAAGTGAAAACTGCCCCGCAGCATACCAATAGAAAAAGCACTCAGACCAAAGTCTGAGTGCTTTACCTGTTTATCTGTACAATTAGACCGCTCTGGTGACCTTACCGGAACGCATACACCGGGTACAAACATAAACATGGCGGGGGGAACCGTTAACGATCGCCTTCACACGTTTCACATTGGGTTTCCAAGTCCGATTGGAACGCCGATGAGAGTGAGAGACCTGAATGCCGAACGTAACGCCCTTATCGCAGAACTCGCACTTTGCCATCCGTTGCACCTCCTTGCTGTTGCGTAATTACATGCTTACATACAAGCACAAGTAGTATCATAGCAGATTCAAACACAAAATGCAAGAAAAATTTGAAAAAATTTGAAAAGTTTTTTTGAGGGGCCGTTCAGCCTGAAAACGGTGAAAGTCTTGCGCCAATGTGGAAAATCATATATAATGAAAAAGAACGAATAAATTGATTTTCTGGCCGCTGGACCGTGTGTGCATTTGGACGCCGGAACAGCGGTGGGCACATGATGAAAGGGTGGAATACGATGAGTGAAAAAGGCACCAGCCTGGCACAATATGTGGAGCATTTCGGACTGGAAATTCTGAACCATGGAGATACCTATGAAACGGACAAGGTAGAATCTACCAACGTCAACCGGCCGGATCTGCAGATTCTGGGCCTGTTCGACTATTTCGACGCCCGCCGGATCCAGGTCATGGGCAAGGCGGAGCTGACCTATATCATGAAAATGAGCGAGAACCGGCGGACCAAGGTTTTTGATGACCTGTTTTCCTACACCATTCCGGCGCTGGTCCTGGCCCGGAATATGGAATGTCCCGCAGAGTGCCTGCAATGCGCCCGGAACCACGGACGGACGCTGCTGCGGACAACCGAGCGGACTGCGGACTTCACCAGCCATACCATGGAATATCTCAGCAAACAGCTGGCTCCCTGCATCACCCGGCACGGCGTTTTGCTGGACATTTACGGCGAAGGCGTTATGATCACCGGTGATTCCGGCGTCGGCAAGAGCGAATCCGCCATCGAACTGATCATGCGCGGTCACCGTCTGGTGGCGGATGACGCCGTTGAGATCCGCCGTGTGGCCGACCAGTTGATCGGCACGGCGCCGGAGGTCATCCGCAACTACATCGAACTGCGCGGCATCGGCGTCATCGACGTTCAGCAGCTGTTCGGTATGCGGGCGGTCATGCCGGAGTCTCAGATCGACCTGGTGGTGGAATTTGAGCCTTGGGACAGCTCCAAGGCCTATGACCGTCTGGGAATCGAGGATCGGTTTATCGACATTCTGGGCAAACAGGTGCCCTGCGTGACGCTGCCCATCCGGCCCGGCCGAAATCTGGCCAGCATCGTAGAGGTGGCGGCCATGAACAACCGTCACCGCCGGTATGGATACAATGCCGCGGAGGAGTTGGCCAGAAAAGTGGATCTGCATGCAGATCTGGGCAGCAAATCGGCCAATCAGGGAAAATAACGGCGATTGGATGTAAGGAGGTCCACTATGGACTGGACGATTGAATTTGATAAGGCTATCGAACAGTATCTGCCGGATCTGGAAGTGCTCCAAGACGAGCCTATGAGCCGGCACACCACCTTCCGCATCGGCGGTCCGGCAAAGCGGATGGCATTTCCTTCCAGCCGGGAGCAGCTGGTGCTGCTGATGAGCTTTGCAAAGGATTACGGCGCAAATCCGCTGGTCATTGGCAACGGCTCCAATCTTCTGGTCCCGGATGAGGGACTGGACCGGCTGGTGATCGACACCTCTGCCAACCTGAACCGGGTGGAGCGGGGAAGCGGGAACACCGTCCTGGCGGACGCCGGTGCTACGCTGGCCCGGACGGCGGATCTCGCCTGCAAATCGGGGCTGACGGGGCTGGAATTTGCCCACGGCATCCCCGGCACGGTGGGCGGCGGCGTCTGCATGAACGCC
>CABQGZ010000894.1 GCA_902463835.1 uncultured Lachnospiraceae bacterium | reverse complement strand
ATATGGAGCAGCTCAAAATCATGCTTCAGCAATATGCGGAAGAGAAAGCACTAGAAATCGTTGTTGACACCTACCCCAATGCGGTAATCTTTCTGACAAACTATAAACCGCGCTTCGATATGATTTTTATGGATATTGAGATGCCGCACATAAACGGCATTGAGGGTGCCGAGAGACTGCGGCAAATCGACACAGAAACCCTGTTGATTTTCACTACCAATCTGGGCCATATGGCTGTCATGGGGTATGAAGTGGATGCGTTTGATTTTGTGGTAAAACCACTGCACTATGATTCCCTGCGCCTGAAGCTGAACCGCGCACTCAACCGTCTGGCGTTGAAACAGGAGAAGAAAGTGGTTTTATCCTCCGGCGGAACAAAAGTGTGCCTGAACACGGCCTCCATCTACTATGTGGAAGTCGCAAACCACCAGTTGATTTACCATACAGAGGATGGCGACTATCCAAGCTATGGAACTATGACAAAAATCCGTGAACAGTTGGAACCGCAGGGCTTTTGCCTGTGCAATAACTGCTATTTGGTCAATCTTCGCCATGTGCGCCTTGTTCAAGATTACATGGTCCGGGTCGGCAAATCGGAGCTGCAAATCAGTCATCCAAGGAAGAAAGCTTTTCTTGAAGCATTGAATAACTATATCGGCGGATAAATGGATACGGGTGAGGTGAAATATGATTAGTTGGTATTGGCGGAACAATTATCTCTTTGCTATCTTGGCAATAGAGTTATGCTTGTGCCGCAAACTGGACAAGAAAAAATACGCGGTAATTTCGTGGTTTGTCCTTTTTACCGGTATGCTGGTAGTATCCAGCTATCTTATGCAAAACTGGCAATGGACAGAGGGACATACCGTAGCATCGGCAAATATCCTGAACAATGTGTTCTGGCGGACAGTACTATCACTGCTTTCCGCATTACAACTATATCTGTGTTATCAAATAAGTGCTGGTAATGCACTATACATTATGGCTGTGGCCGGTATGCTGCAAAGAATTTTATTTGATATTTATAAAATCGTTGAGGCCATTGCAACCGGTACTCTCTACACAAGTGAGCCGTCTGACCCAGTTATAAGTATCTGCTTGGCTGTATTAGCTGTCGGCTGCGTTATTTCGTTTATCGGACTTTCAAATAAACGGCTGTTGCTTTTTAGGAAAAAAGAGCGCAATACTCAAATCTGCGTTTGTGCATTGCTCCTGATTGTAGTGATGGATGCCAATGAAACTTTCCTTTTTGTAAATGATCCCTATGTACATATTGGGGCGACAATGATTGTGGTTCGTTGCAACTCTATCCTTGTGTACATTATGACGGTCGCTGTTCTGTATAGCTTGACCATACAGAGAGCTTTGGAAATGGAACATGTAGCAACAGAGACGCTTTCTCGGCAGCGCGCACAGCAATATGAATCTTCTCGGCAGCTTATGCAGTTGATCAATATAAAGAGCCACGATTTAAAAAAGCAGCTTCGCTATCTGGAAAACAGCGCAGAGGGCAAAAGCGATACCGTAGCCGAATTGAAGCAGGTAACAGCGGCTTACGACACCATTATTGATACAAACAATGAAGCTCTCAGTACCGTTTTGAGTGAAAAATCCGCAACCTGCCAGAGCGAAAAAATTCCATTTACTGTTATGAGCAGTAACGAAACGATGGATTTCATGCGGGATATAGACATCTATACACTGTTTGCCAATCTGTTGGACAACGCAATAGAAGCTTCGCGCAATGTTGAGCTGGATCACAGGAGCATTACGCTGTCCATCAAGGCACACTGCGGTTTTGTATCTATCCACGAAGAAAACTATTTCAGCGGCCCAATCAAGCATATGGGGGAAAATCTGTTGACAACCAAGGGCGACACTATGTCGCATGGATTTGGGTATCAGAGCATGCAGCAAATCGTGGAGCAATATCATGGAACAATCAGCCACAAAGTCAAAGAGGATGTGTTTGCGGTAAATATTTTGCTTCCCCTGCCGGAAGGAACAGTGAAATAGGAAAGTCTGCGCTGGATTTTTATAAGGTTACGAGTGAGTCGTTGCATCAGAAAATTCTGTCTGCTACTATGGCTTCAGACAAGCGGCAAACAACAAGCGCCGCAAAAAGTAAGGAGAATGCCATATGAAAAAGAAGAATGTTCTGCTTCCTGTCGCAGTAGCAGCTGCCGTTATGCTGTCGGCCTGCGGCGCATCCAACAGCACGGAGCCTGCAGCTTCCAGCGAGGCTGTCTCTTCCAGCGCAGTCGAGTCTGAGGCAGCGTCTG
>CABQGZ010000893.1 GCA_902463835.1 uncultured Lachnospiraceae bacterium | reverse complement strand
AATGACAATAGCGCGACGCTGCGTATGACAAAAATGGCCGGAGGGCCATTCTGTGGAGGAACGTATGGACAAGCATATAACCAGATTAGTTGAAATGTTTTTTGAAGAGATTCCCTACTCTATGGAGGTTATGAAGGCCCAGGAGCGCATAAGAGCTGCGCTGGAACGGGAATATCAGAAGCTGTGCAGGGAGAACGCCGCCCATGTGGCTTTCGAGATACTTCTTTCAAGGTACGGCACGCTTTCCGATATGGCGGTTCTTGCGGGCTATTCTGTGGAGGATGCCGAAGGCTGGCGCAGCGCAGGAAAGACAACGGGAATAAAACCGCTGAGAAAAAAACTCACACGGCAGCGGCGACGTGCCTATCTGATCTCCTTATTGTGGCTCTTTGCCGGAGTGTATGTGGTTGAGGTTCCTTTGGTCTGGCATTGGTATCCTCTTCTTTTTGCGGTAATATTTGGTCTGACGGCGTTCTTTGTCCACAAAAAGTACGGGAAAAAAGAAGCAGCGCTCACAGCCGACTGTCAATACGATACGGAAGTATATTTGTTTTTGCGTGCATTCTCGGATAAATATGCCAAGCGCACCCTCAATGGCGTTGCTCTGCTCTTCGCAGTGGCGGCAGTTTTTTTATACCTGGAATTGCACTTTTTAATCTCCGGAAATTCCAAGCCTACGGAGTTTCTGGAGAATATTTACACCAACATCATCGTCCTTGAGATTCCGGTGTACCTCTGCCTGAAAAATGTGCTCTGTCTGGGTCTCGCCCAAAGGAGAATAAACCTGCCGGATAAAGCGGTCTACCGAAAGCACCTGAGAGGAATAACCGCGTGCTCTGCCGCCTACTGGCTGCTTACCGGGTTGCTCATGTTTGCGTTAAAAAGCGGTATCCGCCGCCCGGCCAATGTCCTGCTGATGGCAGGAGCGTTGTTTGCGCTGCTGATTCTGGCTTACAACCTGACCCTGCGTAAAAAGATCACATACAAAAATATCGTTGTCAATGGCAGGAAGGTGGCGCTTTGTACGGCTGCCGCTGTGCTGGTGGGCGGCTTCTCGTACATGCAGAAGGATACCTGGTACACACAGGAGTATATCAATGCAGTACCGGTTGTTCCCCACAATGAGCATGACATCTCCTACAATGAGCAGACGGGAGTTTTTACCATCACCTCCTCCACCGATGATTTTAAGATTCTTCATCTTACGGATATTCATCTTGGCGGAAGTCTGTACTCCTACCATAAGGATCTAAAAGCGCTTCATGCGGTTTACACGGAGATTGCGCACAGCAGACCGGATCTCGTGGTCGTCACAGGGGATCTGACCTTTCCCCTTGGGATCATGTCCCTGTCCTTAAACAACTCTGCTCCGGTGAACCAGTTTGCCGCATTTATGCGGAACATCGACATTCCATGGGTATTTACCTATGGAAATCACGATACGGAAAGCCTTGCGACCATGTCCAAAAAAGAGCTGAACGATTTGTACACGCTGCTGTCCTACAAGACCTCCGGCAACCTGCTCTATCCGTATGTTCAGCCGGGTATTACCGGCCGGAACAATCAGCTTGTGGAGGTGCGCAACAGCGATGGTTCCTTGAAGCAGGCGCTCTTCCTCATTGACTCCAACGCTTATACCGGAGACGGAATCAATGATTATGACTATATTCACGACGACCAGGTGGACTGGTATGCCCGGGAGGTGGAGCGGCTGAACCAGGAGGAGGGACATATCATTCCTTCCATGGTATTTTTCCATATTCCGCTCCAGGAATACCGCACGGCATACGAGCTGTATGAGCAGGGCAGTGACGAAGTAAAATACTTTTTCGGTGAAAACAATGAAAAAATGATTGACAAGGTATGCTGCTCCGACTATCCAAGTAAGCTGTTCGATACCATGGTTGCGCTGGGCAGTACAAAGGCTGTGTTCTGCGGTCATGACCACTATAACAATATGTCCCTGGAGTACAAGGGAATCCGCCTTACCTACGGGATGAGCATTGACTACCTGGCGATGCCCGGCATCGAAAATGACACCGGGCAGAGAGGCGCAGAGCTTATCACCATCCATGGGGACGGCTCCTGGGAGCTTGAGCAGATTCCGTTTACATCAATATTTCCATAACGGTTCAGCCAGCATAATGTGTTCCTTCATGTGAGCGCATTATGCTGGCTGAATTGTTACTTATAGTACTCTGGCAGATATTTTTTCAATATCCCGAATTGTGCCGGCCCCATCTTCAGGAGGGCTTCATGGAACTGATAATCGCTGTACTTCTCCCCGTAC
>CABQGZ010000892.1 GCA_902463835.1 uncultured Lachnospiraceae bacterium | reverse complement strand
AAATAAAAAATAGATGAGGATAGAAATATTATGACACCAATAAAAAGAGAAAGACAGAGAAAAAGACGCATATTAAACATTGTTCGGGCACTCTCCTGCGTTGTGGCGCTGGTGGTGATCGTGCTCATCTTACATGCTTTCACCGGAATTTTAGACAAAGTATTGCCTGGTTCCAATAAGACGGAAGAGAAGGGAGCCGGCTCCATTGCATCCGGTGCGGTGCATACCATGGCCAGCATTCAGCTGCCCCAGGCCCCATCGGTTGGAGACGGCAGCCAATCCACAGCCGGTGACGGCACCCAAACATCGAACGGACAGGGAACGCAGACTCCGTCAGGCGAAGATCAGCCGGGCAGCGATCCCTCCGGCACCACCCCAAATACCTCCCACACTTTAAATAATCAGCAGATCACCGATCTCGCCTCACTCAGCAACAAGAACGAGGGCTGGGGACCCGGCAGCGACACCGACGAGAAGAACCGTCCCCATTCCACCCTGTCCTATCAGGAGAGATACGGCAAATACAACGCTCACTTCATCGTCCCGGACAGCGACAAGATCTACCTCACCATGGACGAGGGCTACGAGAACGGCTGTACCCCGGCTATTCTCGACACATTAAAAGAGAAGAACGTAAAAGCGGTCTTCTTCGTAACCTCCCAATTTGTCAAGAAAAATCCCGAGCTGGTTCAGCGGATGATCGACGAAGGACACATGGTGGGCAACCACAGCATCTCCCATCCCGCCGACGGCCTTCCCTCACAGACCATTGAACAGCAGCAGCATGAGGTGCTGGGCTTACACGACTACGTCAAGGAGAACTTTAACTACGAAATGCATCTGTTCCGCTATCCCGCCGGAAAATTCAGCGAACAGTCTCTGGCTGTTGTAAACAACTGTAACTATAAGAGCGTGTTCTGGAGCTTTGCATATCTGGATTATGATGTGAATAACCAGCCGGATAAGGCAAAGGCCATGGACAAGCTGATGAGCAAGCTGCACCCCGGCGCCATCTACCTGCTCCACGCCGTATCAACCACCAACACGGAGATTCTCGGCGACTTTATCGACCAGGCGCGGGCTCAGGGATATGAATTTGGATTATTTGACTAACCAAAAGGCTGTCTTCCCAGGCAGCCTTTTACGCATTTATCAAATCCCTTACCACTTCACCGGCGAGGATCAGCCCCGCCACCGAAGGCACAAAGGCGACGCTTCCGGGAATCACACGCCTGGATTCATCGGACAAAAGCTTCTTCGGTGTCATGGCCTCCTCCCTGGAGTACACCACCTTGAGACCGTCAATCTTCCGCTTCTTCAGCTCCCGACGCATGACACGAGCCAGTGGGCACACAGACGTATCGTAAATATCCGCCACCTCAAACTGAGTAGGATCCAGCTTGTTTCCCGCTCCCATGCTGGAGATGATGGGCACCCCGGCCTCTTTGGCCTGAACCACCAGCTCCAGCTTAGCCGTCACAGTATCCACCGCGTCCACCACATAGCTGTATTGACCGAAATCAAAATCCGCCGCTGTCTCCGGCAGGAAGAAGCACTCCCGCGTCTCCACCTGCGCCCTGGGATTGATGTCTAAGATCCGCTCCTTCATGACCTGAACCTTGAGCAGCCCCACCGTCTTCGTGGTGGCAATGATCTGACGGTTGATATTAGACATGCTCACCACGTCTTTATCCACCAGCACGAAGCTTCCAACGCCGCTGCGAGCCAAAGCCTCCGCCACATAGCCGCCCACGCCGCCCACGCCGAAGATTGCCACCCTGGCGTTATTCAGTTTTTCTATTCCTTCCTCGCCCAGAAGAAGTTCCGTTCTTGTAAATGTCTCTGACACCATTGTTCGTCACCTTTTTATTCACTCAAAATCAAACGAATATGCATCATTCGCTCATCGTCCTTGTCGCAAAAGCGAATGATATTTCTTATTCAGAAAATACAAAAGTACGCCAGCATATTCCTGCCTCTGCTCCGCATATTCTATCTCATCCATTTTCTTCTTTATTTTCGCAGAAGTGCAGTTACTCCCTAACTTATTGGCAAATCTCTTATATCGCTGATAAGTATCCTTTCTTCCTTTCACCAAACCAGTTGACGTATCTGCAACAAACTGACCATTTTTCCATATTCCATTCAAGCACAGTACCTCATTAAGATCTTTTTCCAGCTTTTCATCTCTTGGCTTTGTCTTGATAAAACCATCTTTATCATATACAATTATATCCATCTGCTGCTTATTGAATGGGGAAATTCTTAGTTCTGCTTTATCTGCTTTACAGG
>CABQGZ010000891.1 GCA_902463835.1 uncultured Lachnospiraceae bacterium | reverse complement strand
GTCGAGAAAGTCCTGCTGGACGGCAAAGAACTCCCCGCAGATTCCTACACCGTGGCGGGCAACACCGCCACTACCCCCGGCAGCCACACACTGACCATCACCGCCAAGGGCAACTATACCGGCACTGTTGAACAGACCTACGTGATTGCTCCCTCCAAGGCTGAGGATGCCCCCGGCGAGGAGATTGCGATTGGCAGCGGCAAGGTGAAAGTAGATGTTAAGTCTGAGGGCATTGTACCGCCCGCCACCCTGCTGACCAACAAAGCAGAATTGCTTGCCATGTTGGTGGACAGCGGCGACATTACCGCCGATGAACTGGCACAGATTGCCGACGGCGCAAGCGTGGGCATTGTGCTGACCGTGAAAGAGGCCAATGCCCCCGATGAAGTCAAAACTGCGATGGCACAGGCCGCCAAGGACTACACCATCGGGCAGTATCTCGACATCAGTCTGTTCAAGTACATGACGGTAAACGGCAGCCAACAGGCCGGTGTTGCCCTGCACACGACCAAGGATGCATTGACGATTTCCGTTGTGGTGCCGGACGCGCTTATCAATACGAACAGCGCGGTCAACCGCACCTACTGCATTGTGCGCAACCATGAAGGCACGATTACTGTGCTGGATGCCGCGTTTGACGCAGCCAGCAAGACGCTGACCTTTAAGACCGACCGCTTCCGACTACGCGATTGCCTATAAGGACACCGCCGTGCCGAGCAGCAGCAAACCGAGCAGCAACAACAGTTCAAACGGCAGCGAAACCAAGAAGAACGAAGTTGCTGCTCCCACACCGGCCCCCACCCCGGCAAGCACTTCAAAGCCGTCCACCATAACGGCAATGCCGCAAACGGGCGATACCTCCAACCCCACGCTGTACGTCGTGCTTTTGGTGGCATCCCTGCTCGGACTTGCAGTTGTATTTGTCTGCAAGAAAAGAAACGATAAGTAATCGGTTATAAAGACAATTACAGATTGTTTTTGGCCCGACAGCCACAACGGCTGTCGGGCCTTTTTTGCGTTCCTTTTTTAAGTTTAAGGCGTTGTTGTCATAGTTTTCACCCGACCCGCGCACCTCCAAATTTTGGGCTTTTTCAATGAAACTCAAAATTTTGGAGGTTATTATGTCTCGATATAAAGATTCAAATAAGTACAAAATCTACAGTGAGGACGCCATTCTGGCGGCAAGGTTCGATAAATATCTGGATACGACATTACGTAACTGCCGCGCAGATTACTTGAAAGCCCTGAGCAAAAGGAAACAGCGGGAAATTCCTTACGAGGACTTGCCAGATGTTGAAAAGGAAACTGTGCAAGAGAGCAGCGCAGCAGACGATGAAATTGAATTCCTGCTGTTTTGGGAGGCACTGAAAACACATCTGCATCTTCTTACTCCGAAAGAGTGCGAGACTATGATTTGTCTGTACATCAAACGGCTTTCTGTGAAGGAAACTGCAGCACGAATGGGAGTCAAACCTGCTACTGTTTCTTATTATAAGAGCCGCGCGATTGATAAGATCCGTGATGAAATCAAGGAGGACTACTAATGGGGAAGTATCGTGATTTACTTATTTCAGCCAAGGATAATAATTCTGAGGCAGTGATGGAACTGTACAAGCGATGCCAGCCAACCATCAAAAAGTACAGCTACGTCAACGGAAAATTTGATGAGGACTTGTACCAGAACCTTGTGATTGCGTTTCTTGGCGTAATTGAAAAATTCAAATAACGGAAAGCGGGGCTTCGGCCCCGCTTTTCCTCTTGTTCGTAGTAAATCTCGATGGTATTTAGTGGAGTGATGTCGTTGTGACCAGCCCCTACTAGCTTTCACGTTGTTCTTTCTGATAGGTGGTTGGCGATACACCATAGTATTTTTTGAAAACGGAAATAAAATGTTTTGTGGATACAAATCCTAGTTTTTCGCCGATTTCGTATATTTTGGTTTCGGGTGAATCCTTCAGGTAAGCGGCTGCACGTTCCATGCGGATCTGCATAAGGTATTTGCTATACGAGATTCCTAGCTGCTTATGGAAAAGATTACTTAAATAGCTGCTGTTTACGTTGCAGTAATCAGCCACTTCGGACAAGGAGATACTTTCACAGAAGTGCTGGTTAATATACTCTTTTGCCATTTTTATGACGGGCATCGTATCCTGCGTAATTGTCTGCTCTTTTCCCAAAAGGCAAAAAACAGACTGATATACAGCGTGAGAGAAGTTGGCATCAGAAACGCCACCAGCACAAGAAGTACAAAAATCCGTCAGCTCTTTCCAAGCGGATGTCAAAAGAGTATCCTCA
>CABQGZ010000890.1 GCA_902463835.1 uncultured Lachnospiraceae bacterium | reverse complement strand
AATGAAGTCAAGCTTCAGGTCGATACCAAGCTCTTTTAAGTGTTTCAGGTCCTCCGGGCGGGCCAGCTGTTCATTCAGATCGTAGTCTATCACGGAAAAGCCCCGATCCAGGTCGGAGTGATAGATGCTGGGGAGGATATAAAAGGTGCGGAATGCGTTTTGGAATTCCGGTTTTTTCAGGAGGGCTACGATTTCTGACAGGCTGCCGCCGATGCTGTCCGGGTAAGCGTTGAGCATGGGGGCGGTGTCGATGGAAGGGATGAGCTTCATAATTTAAGAAATTCCTTTCTGCTGTTTATTGGCAAGTCGTATATAAAGAGACATAGTCTTTATAGCTTAATAATTCTCCATTTCTGGATATGATCAGATTGGCCTTTGTGGCTTGTTGATGGAGCTGTTCCTGCTCAATCTCCAGAACCAGGTTGGTGAAGGGACTGTCGATTCCACTGTCACGGTTGCGGGCAATTCGAGAGGATAAGGTTTCCTGGGGTGTGCTGCTTAGCAGGATAGAATAATCGATTCCTGTGAGGTGGTCGCTGTTGGCGTGGGTCCATTCCAGGAGGAGCACTTTAGTCTTTGTAACGTCAGCCTCCTCGTACCACAGCTCGTATGCTTCCCTTCCCATGTGACGCAGCCAGAGACTGGGAGATCCATTCTTGAATGCAGTGATTACAGCTTGTACCTCTGCGAAAGACTGCTCCTGCTCTGTTCCAAGGTATCTTGCAAGACCAATTCGGCCGGCTTTGCGATAGGAGGCGAACCAGGGGTTCTCCTTTTGGTGTGACAGATTGGCGTCGGTCCGTGCTCTCTGCCATTCCTGCAGCTTTTGAAAATGCTCCGGGGTGTAGACGCCGTCGTCAAGCATTCCGCGGATGCCGGACTGACGGAAGATACGCAACCGCTCTGCATCGTTCTCTCCTGGAATCCGATGTGGGTAATGATCTCCCGCCAGGAGACAGCAGCCGGTACCGTCCTGCCAAAGATACTGGGCCAGCAGCGCCGCTATCCTGGTCTTTCCTGCTCCTGAACCGCCGCATACCGCCGCTACTGCACGTCCATATGGATTCCTATTGCAGATTTCAGATAACTGCCTTGTCAGCTCCTCATACACAAGTCCGGCATTTCTTTCCAGAATTTCTTTGATACTTCTCCGCTCACCGGACACATATTTCTCATAATTCTGCTCCATCTGTGCCATCTCCTCTTAGCTCTTATATCTGTCTATTTTTCCATTGTCAATTCCATCCGGCAGAACAGGTCTCTCTTTGCTCCTGTCTGTTCCAGCATTACCAGTTCCATCTGATAAGCCAGGTATTCTCCCTGCTCACAGGGCATGGGAAGTCCGGCCTCCATCAGCGCAGAGCCGTAATAACAGCTTTGGCTTTTTGTATCCTGGTACACTGCATCCGGTTTCAAACCTTTCAAACGCACATAGCGCACCGGCATATTTCCATGAATCTCCAACATCACCACGGAGAGAAGCACATGGGTACAATCCTCGGAAACGAACATCCAGGCTCCAAAGTCCTCTCGGAAGGGATCGGACAGCCGAAAATATGCTCCGTTTTGAATCAAATCCCCGCAACGCTTGTATTGACGCACCTGTTCCCGAATCATGTTCTTTTCTTCTTCACACAATTTTCCCGGATCCAGCTCATACCCAAAGGTTCCGGCCATCGCCACCACACCTCTGGTCAATAGACTTGTCGTTCGCCCGGTCTGATGATTTGGCACTGCGGACACATGGGAGCCTACGGTAGAAATGGGATAAAAGAAGGAGGTTCCGTACTGGATCCGCACCCTGTCTACGGCGTCCGTATTGTCACTGCACCAGATCTGAGGGGTGTAATACAGCATACCTGCGTCAAATCTTCCGCCACCGCCGCTGCATCCCTCAATCAGGAGTCTCGGATATCGTTCCGACAGCTTTTCCAGAAAATCATACACCCCAAGCATATAGTCGTAAGCCACCTTGCCTGGAACGCTCCCGGCGGAATAGTAGTCCGCAAGACTACGGTTCATATCCCACTTCACATACTCCACATTCCCCTGATCCAGTACCTTGCAGATGGCCGCAAATACCGCGTCCCGCACATCCTTTCTGGAAAAATCCAGCACCAGCTGATTCCTGGAACGAACCGGCTTCCGCGCCGGAATCTGAAGCGCCCAGTCCGGATGCTTCCGGTAGAGATCACTGTTCTCTGAAATCATCTCCGGCTCAATCCAGATTCCAAACATGACGCCGGCTTCATTGACACGGGAAATCAATTCTCCCATCGTACATCCGAGCTTGCT
>CABQGZ010000889.1 GCA_902463835.1 uncultured Lachnospiraceae bacterium | reverse complement strand
GTCCACGGGGCTGGCTACTTCCCCCTTAATAACCTTAATCTCCTTGTTGCGCATGGAGATATCCGGCTCAGGAATGGCGGATAGCAACGCCTTTGTATAAGGGTGGACAGGGCTTGCAAATAACTCATCCGAGGTTGCAAACTCCAAACACTGGCCCAGGTACATGACGACAATATTATTGGATATATGCTTCACAACGCTTAAGTCGTGTGTGACAAACATATATGTCAATCCCATTTCATCCTGCAAGTCCATAAGCAGATTAAGAATCTGCGCCTGAATGGAAACATCCAGAGCGGAAACGGGTTCATCGCAGACGATAAACTTCGGGTTAACAGAAAGAGCGCGGGCAATACCGATACGTTGACGACGACCACCGTCCAACTCATGGGGATATGCCGTAGCATAGCGGCGAGCTAACCCAACCACATCCATCAAATGTGCCGCCCGGTTATAAATCTCCCGCTTGGTAGGCAGCGTTTTATTGATGATCATGTATTCGGCAATGATTTCGATGACAGACTTGCGCGGATCAAGGCTTGCATACGGATCTTGGAAAATGATCTGCAATTCTTGACGCATCCGCTTCATTTGGCGGGCATTAAGCTTGGTAATGTCCTCGCCGTTATACAGGATCTGCCCGGAGGTCGGCTCAATCAAGCGCAAGATGGTGCGACCCAAAGTGCTCTTTCCGCAACCTGATTCACCAACCACACCGATAGTCTCCCCAGGATACACTTTCATGTTGATACCATCGACTGCATGAAGATAAGACTTGTCGCCCACCTTAAAATACTTTTTCAAGTCAACAGTTTCGATTAGAGGGATTCGCTCTTCTGCCATGGCTTAGTCCTCCTTTTTCTGGCAATAAAGATGGCAGCGGATGGAGTGGGTACCGTCAACATAGACTTCCGGAGGTACTTCCTTGCAGATTTCCATACACTTATCGCACCGCGGTGCAAACTTACAGCCCTTGGGCAGATTGGTCGGATCCGGCATTAGCCCTGCAATAGGATGAAGGCGATCCGTTTTTTCCTTGAGGTTAGGGAGCGATCCGAATAGGCCATCTGTATAGGGGTGATGGATCGGGCAGGTAAAGATATCCTCAGCGGATCCCATCTCGATAATCTCGCCGGCATACATAACAGCCACGTTATCGCACGTTTGCGCCACAATACCCAAATCATGGGTAATCATGATCATAGAGGTTCCTAACCGGTCACGCAAATCACGAATCATCATCAGAACCTGCGCCTGAATGGTCACATCCAGAGCGGTAGTAGGCTCATCTGCAATCAGCAGATCAGGTTCACAGGACAAGGCAATCGCTATCACAACGCGCTGGCGCATACCGCCAGAGAACTGATGGGGATACTCGTGCTTTCTGGCGGGGGGAATACCCACCAGCGTCAGCGTCTCATCAACGCGGGCTTCAATTTCTTCCTTGCTGCGGCCGCTATCGTTGTGAACATAAAGCGCCTCAGCAATCTGTTCCCCCACAGTCAGCACCGGGTTCAAGGAAGTCATGGGGTCCTGGAAGATCATGGCGATCTTATCGCCGCGGATCTTGCGCATATCCGCTTCAGGCAACTCCACGATGTTCTCGCCCTCAAAGGTGATGCAGCCGGAGGTAACTTTACCGGTACGCTCAGGCAAAAGGTGCATAAGTGTCAGTGCGAGTGTGGTTTTACCGGCGCCAGTCTCGCCTACCAAGCCCAAGGTAGCGCCCTTTTCCAGAGACAAAGTAACACCGTTAACGGCATACACTGTCTCCAGATCGGTTTCATAAACTACACTCAGGTCCTTAATCTCTAACATTTTTTCTGTGTTGCTCATGAAGACAATTCCTTTCTCTCGGCATCAACTCTTTAGGCGAGGATCCATAGCATCGCGCAGTCCGTCACCCAACAGGTTCACGGAGAACGCGGTCAGAACAATGGCCAAGGCGGGGAAGAGCACCAGCGTGGGTGCGCGTAGCATATCAACACGGGCACTGGACAGCATGGAGCCCCATTCGGGTGCAGGTGCAGGTAGAGAAAGTCCAATAAAGCTCAGGGTGGACTGATAGATGACCAGGCTGGAAACATTCAGGGTTACGTTAACCAAAATGATGCCCAAGGTGTTGGGGATGATATGACTGAGAATAATGCGTGCAGGACTGGCTCCGCCTGCGCGAGCAGCCTCCACATATTCCTGATCTACCAGATTCAGGACGCCGGAACGAACAAGACGCACATAGTTCGTAAAGTAAGCCAGCGTCATTGCGATGATCAAAACGGGGATGCTGGAGCCCAAT
>CABQGZ010000888.1 GCA_902463835.1 uncultured Lachnospiraceae bacterium | reverse complement strand
TTCATAAGCTGTTGATACCACTGTGTCTGACTCATCTGATCGATCAGGTCGCTGCGGTAAATGTTGGTGCCATAGATTTTTCCGTCCATCCGGATAACCGTCACCTGCAGGGTCTTGTCTTCCAGAATATAGTTGTTGACCTTTTGCATCCGCAGAAGCGCCAACTGATCTTCCATAAACTGCATCCTGTCCTGAGGGTGATCGGGTTGAGCCAGAGAATTGACCAGATCGCTGTTATAGTAGTTTTTTGACACATACTGTACCGAGCGAATAAACCAGTCCATCTGATCCGAAAGCAGTTCAATTTGGCGGGAGGTATAGTGTTCCATTTCCTGATTTCGGGCCGTTCGGGCATAGCTGATTGTGAAGATGAGAAATACCGCCGTGGGGATACACAGGCCGAAAAATATCCAGTACAGAAGCTTCCGTTTCAATGAGATAAAATGTTTCATGACCTGCTATCCTACCCGTCTCGCATTTCATTGTCGTCCGTTTTGTCGCAAAGGCCCTGTCACGTCAAACGGACAGAGCCCTTACACCGCTTCAGCTTGCTTTTTCCATTGTACTCTATTTTTGCCAAGGTTGGCAAGTGCCTTTAGGCTAGCTGTCCGGCATTTTATTTACTCGTAAAAATACGGAGCGGGTCTCAGTTCTGAAAACTGCTGGGCGTCATGGGGAAATACGATACGGCCATTGGTAGCCTGCTGGATCTTGCGTACTTTCCGCACCGCAGATTTAAAGCCCAAGCTATCGTAGATGATGCCCGGCAGTTTGCCGTCGTAGTTCAATTGGCTTCCGATGGCATCAGAAGGGAAGATCACGGTGCCGCTTTCCAAATACAGAACCAAGCCTAACACGGCTGGTGTATGGCCCTGCAGCAGGATCATGTCGATTCCTTCGCACAGGGTATCATCTTCTTCCACAAAAGAAATATCCAAATTTTTGAAAAGATAGTTTTCGCGAAAATAGGCACAGTCTTCGGCAACCCGATAGGGAGCTAATGTCTGCATGGCGCCAAAAACATAATCCTCACGCGAGGTCAATACTTTCTGCGGCGTTTTCTTCTCTGCGAAGAAGCACAGGCCGCCGCTGTGATCCCAATGCATGTGAGAACACACCACAAGGGAAATGTCCTCCACACTAAGCCCCAGCTTTTCCAGTTGCTTGTCCAGATATTCTTCCCGTTTGATATACAGAGGGAAGATATTGTCCATGCTAGCCGGCCGGCGGCCGGCGTCGTCGCCCAAAGCAGACCCAGTATCAAACAGGATATACCCCTCAGTAGGGTGAGAGATTAGTACCGAATACGTGGGGAATCGTCCCCAAATAGGCGTCGGGCTTTTGTTATCCCGCGTGGCAGGAGCCGGCATAGCAACATTCCACGCCAAGTCGTTTTCAATAAAGCCGTGAGGAAGGATCGTATACTTTAAACCTTTCATCGAAAATCACCTCGTTATCGTCATTATTGCCGGTAGAACGGCAGGCGGCAGTTGGCGATCAGCACAGCCAGCAAAATAATTCCTTGTGAAAACTGGCGGGCCCCCTCCGGCATACCCATAGAGGTCAGCACTGTGGACAGCAGCATCAGTACCACCGAGCCGATCACCGCACCCAGTAGCGTACCCTTGCCGCCGGTAACTTTGGCGCCGCCAATCACAGCGGCGGCAATAGAAAGCATAGTATACGTGTCACCCATGCCCATCTGCGCACTGCCCACATAGCCCACCAGAATCAGGCCTGCTAGGCAGGCCATGGCGCCGGAGATCATATAGACGGAGACGGCCAGAAGCGTCGTGTGAAGGCCACACATTTTGGCGGCAGTACTGTTGCTGCCCATCAGGTATACGGATTTTCCGAATTTGGTCTTTCCCAGAAGGATCTCATATAGGACTACGAATACCGCAGTAATTAAGATAATGGCGCAGAACCGACCGATAATCGGTTCACCAATGATGGCTTTGTACAATTTGGGAAGATTCAAAGACGGTTTTCCTTTGGTGATAGCCTTGGTCATACCATCCACCACAGTAGACATAATCAGGGTCATAGCCAGTGCGGGGATCTTAAAAATCTGGATACCAACGCCGTTGACACAGCCAATCGCCATGCCAAGCCCCATCGTCAGCAGAATCGCCGCAGGCAAATGAGACATCTCTCCATTGAGGAACATGGAACCAACCAACGCCCCCATGGATACGCATGCGCCGGTCGTCAAATCGATACCGCCGGTACCCACAATAACCACCAACTGACCGATACAAACAATGGCCAGCACGGACGCCTGGTTCAGAATACTGG
>CABQGZ010000887.1 GCA_902463835.1 uncultured Lachnospiraceae bacterium | reverse complement strand
GAGGATGTCACAGGAGGCGTAGACCGGAATACTGGCTGACGGTTCCTGATAAAAAGCAGTTGACATATCGTTTTCTCCTTTTTAATTGGATTAGAAGGGCAACAGGATCACACCCAGAGGATAGATCACAGCCAGGCAAAGAATAACAGCAATCGGAATAATAACGGCACCGTATTTCATTGCATGACTTCTGGATGCACCACTACCCAAGACAATCGCACTGGCAGCGGAGGCTGCAGGCGTCATGATGCCAATATTGGCCGCAATGGCTACCACCATAGCAAGTGCAGTAACGCTGACCATCGGAGATAGTGCTACAGCAATCGGTGCAATGAGAGAGAAGGCAATATTGGCAATGGCATTGCAGGACATAAAATTAGTAAAGATTGTGCAGAAAGCTGCTACTAGAAGAACAATGGGGATCCAAGAAGTCATATTTGCCGTAAGCGGACTAAGAACATTGGCAATCCACACCGGGATGCCAGTGTTTTCTGCCGTAAGACAGGGAGCCACAACGAACATACCCATGACTAGCAACGCCGCGCCCCAAGGGATCTCATGGATGGACTTGCTGAAGTCCAGCAGACGCTCACCGTTTTCATCCTTGAAGATATACAAAAGCGAAATGCCCACCACAGCGGGAGCGTTGATGGTCAGGCCAGAAACAAATGCGGCGGCCTCAGGCAGGAAACCACGGCAAATATCGGGGAACAAGATACCCAAAATAATCAGGCAGAAGATGATCACAGCGCTCTTCTCGCCTTTTCCCATTTTTCGGCTCAGATTGCTGGCACGGGCTTCAGGATCATAGTTGACAAACTTGCTCACATCGGGTCTAACAACAAAACGGAATACTAGGAAACTGAGAATGCCCAGAACAATGGTGCTAGGAATGCCAACCATCATAAAGTCCAGCATAGAGATAGCTTGGCCGGTATACGTCTCAATCAAGCCCATGATAATAATGGATACGGTGTGGGCAATCGGTGTGGCAGCGTAACCCCACATACTGAACCAAATAACACCAAGATACATACAAGAAGCAAACTTGGAATCATCCTCGTAGCCGATCTCCCGGCAAAGCTCTCTGGCGACAGGAAGTGCGATCAAGGCACAGGCAGCAACATCCAGAAAACATCCGATAACATAGATTGCAGCAAAGTAGAATGCAAAGAACAACCACGGGCGACCCTTCAGGAATTTTCGGGTGACAGCCCAGTTAATCACGCGAGAAATAAAGCCAGTCCGGCTCAGTGGAATCGTAACGGCACTCATCACAATGATCAACAGAACTGGAACGGCTCCGGTTGTGAGAAGCTTACCAAACGGCATCACCCCTGCTACAGCAAACAGTAGAACACTCAGTATACTTGTCCAGTCTGTGGCGACAAAAGTCCATAGGTAAACAGTAGCAACAGCGGCACCAATGGCGCGCACACCAATGTCAGTCAAGCCGTTGCCTGCGGGTATCAAGACGCTAATTAAAATGTCCAGAATGATAGCAATAAAAAAGTGCATAACTTTTTTATCTTTTACTTTCATATTCAAGCACTCTCCTCAAAGTATTATGAAAAACACTACGTCCAGAGGAGGAAATAGGCACAGAGTCCTCTTCCGCCCGGACAGGTCTTCTTTGCCGGCAAAAATAGTTTAGCAGAGAATCGTCCCTTTGAGAAATGCCAAGTCATTTATAAGAATATGCATAAAAAGTTATCTTTTCAACAGGATGTGGCTGTACACCTTGCCAACCCTTCTGCCGATATGCTATACTATTTTTAGCGTCAGGCAATCATCAGTGAAAAGAAGGGGGAGGACAATATGAACGATTTGGAATACCGCTATTTTTACGAAGTGGCAATGACCTTGAATTTCAGTCAGGCCGCAGAGCGCCTTTTCATTTCTCAGCCCGCATTAAGCCGCTGTATTTCAAACCTGGAAGAGGAATTCCATACTCCGCTTTTTGTTCGCAACAAGCGTGGCGTGCACCTTACCAGTGCCGGAGTTGCCCTTCTTCACAATTATCCACAGGTCCAACAGGCCAACCGTATTCTCCAAGAAACAGTGCAAAATGCCGCGTGCGGGATGGATTCTCGGCTGGTGATCGGCATTCAAGAAGGTCACCTCATTACAGCATCCATAAAGCAGGCTCTGAAGGATTTTAGAATCCACAACCCCAGCATTGAAATTAATGTGGTAAGTCTCGTTTACAACCAGCTGTTTGACCAACTCAATTCTCACAAAATTGATCTGGCCTTTTCCCTTGACTTTCCTAACAACATCTATCCAAACATTGAGCGAAAGCA
>CABQGZ010000886.1 GCA_902463835.1 uncultured Lachnospiraceae bacterium | reverse complement strand
CCATGTCAGACGCGCTCTCGCTCCGTGCACAAACGCAGCGGACACTAACCTCGCATGCCATTTTATGGCCTGCTCGCTAAGTGCCGGCGTTTTGCAAGGGTCTGTCATGGGGCTGCCCTTTCTCCGGAGCTGTATTGCAGCAGCCGTCAGACCATAGCGAGTTTCTTGTGCTTTTTTTTGTCCTAGCTATCAAATACCAATGTTTTTACTACCACAGGGAGTACTGTGCCTTCTGCGGCAGGTTTTCCGATGTCGATATAGTCGCCCTCTGACAGTGAAATACCATCTAAACAGATAAGAGTATTTCTGACTTTTTCATCGATACCTGATTTCCTATCACAGCCTGCTTCCACCATCATTCCGTACATGGTCTGGCCGAGAACTTTTGCCATGTCCTGCTTTGTCACTACGATGGCTGAGAATCCGGCATTTATGAGTGGGTTCATTCCGTCCAGAAGTTCTCCTGCGTACTCCTGGATTCGCTGGAAGGTGGGGTTTTCTTCGCCGTCCAGTGCTACCGCCACCTGCTGAAGCTTTCCTTCTACCTGATACCACTTTAGTTTGTGCTTCAGAGCTTCCGGAAGGCTGCCTTTTGCTTCTTCCATAGGCGTCAGCTTCAGGACTGGAAGGTTCTTGATGGGAAAGGCGGCTTCCCGGTAGGTGATGGTGCTGCCGCTGATTTTGGTGGTGTGGCTCCCAGCGCCCACTACGGTGGCTCGGATGGTCTCGGTGCTCTCGATGACATTGAGGCTGGCAAACATGCGGGAGGCCCGAATGTGTTCTGCCAGCAGGATTCCGATATCGCCGAATTGGAAGGGATCTGGATCATCATCTGTGTGATAGAGTATTGCTGCCACGCCTCCGGAAAAGCTGATATCGGTGATGGTATATCCTTTATCCACATCCACTCCCTGGGATGATTCCATTGGGCCATGTGCTTTCTGCTTGTTTTCATTCTTTTTTTCTACCCATCGCAGACCATGATTTGTAATCAGCAGATTGTAATACTTACAGTCGTCCCGCAGACCTACGCCCTGTTCCAATGCTTCCGTCATAATCCCGAGAATCCTGTGGAGTGCCGCAAGCACTTTATCGCTTTCTCCAGCGTTTCTTTCATCCAAAGACACCATAGCCTGTTTCCATTCCGGAACCTTTTCCAGCGAAATCTCCTGCCCCACCGCCAAGGTTAATCCCTCCGCCGCTATAATCTGCTTCAGTTTTGGAGCAATGTAGGTGATGATATGGCTTCCTTGGTCTACTTTGATCAGCCTGCCGCCCACATCCAGGCAGCCGGTATCTACGGTGTCGCCCCGGCGGAATACCGCCAGGTTGCTGGTGCCTCCGCCGATATCTACATTTACGGCTGTCACCGCATGTTCTTTCGTGTAGAGATCCGTCCCGGCCCCTTTGCCGGAGATGACGCTCTCCAAGTCCGGCCCTGCCGTTGCCACCACGAAATCGCCGGCATAGCCGCTCAGGGAACTCAACACTTCTCTGGCATTCTCCTTCCGGGCGGTCTCTCCGGTGATAATAACAGCTCCCGTGTCGATGTCCTCTTTTTTCACCCCGGCTTTATCGTACTCTTTTGCTACAATTTCACGCACCTTCTCAAAATCAATGGTGGACGCATCCACAAGCGGGGTAAAATAGATATCGCTTTTATACTGTACCTCTTTTTTCGTGATCACCATCCGGGGGACGGTGTAGCTGCTGGCCATATTTTCAATGAGCAGTCTGGAAAAAATCAGCTGGGTGGTGCTGGTTCCCAGATCGATGCCGACACTTAAAAGCTCCTGTTTCATGTTCCACTCCTTCTCCTGCAAATGTCCTGGCTCCATTTCACCCCGGCTGCTCCGCCGTCAGGTATTCCATCAGCGTTTCCAGTCCGGTTCCCGCGATGGTGTCTACCAGGAATATGGGATCTGCCTTGGCACTCTTCAATTCCTGGAAGGAAGCTGTGATCTGTTTCTCCCCGGCAAGGCCGATCTTTGTCACAATGCCGATCACTTTTTTTGCAAAGGCGACGGAAAAAGCAGGCGGAATCGGGTGATATGTCCTGGTTGGATCTGAGACAAGCGCAATAATCCGAGCATCCGCCGCCGCCATGATCAGGGCGCTGTAAAAACGGCGGTTCTCCATATATTCTCCCGGTGTATCGATGGATTCCCCATAGAGTTCTATAGCCTGGGTCTTTTTATACCGCAGCTCCTGTTCATTTAATTTTTGACAGAGAGTTGTCTTGCCGCAGCCGGTCTGACCGATAAAAATCACCTTTTTCATCCTTACTCCCTCATGTCTTTGTC
>CABQGZ010000885.1 GCA_902463835.1 uncultured Lachnospiraceae bacterium | reverse complement strand
TGCTGCTACAAGTCCAGGTGGGACAACTCCTTGGGAAAAACGGTGTATGCCTGTGGATGCATCCTGGAAACCGTTCCTGTGACGACCACGCCTATCAGGGCTACATCACATGGTCTGCCCCAAAGTGCCAGTATCGCCTAGAAAACCGTGGGCTGCTGCTGGAACTGACGCCAGAGGTGGAATTTTCCTCTTTGGCCAGCCTGCTTGAACGGCTAGATAGGGAAATTCAGACGATGCTTGGAGTGTCAGCATGAAACAGAACGATTATACAAGATTACTCTCAGAACTTAGAAAAGAAGAACGGCAAAGGGTCTATATTTTGACTGGGGAGAGGGGCCTTGGAAAGCACAGCGTCTTATCTACTACGGCTGAGACCCTTAGAGAGACCGCTCAGGATGTGAACATTCTTTCAATCCATCCAGACGCGTTTAGTTTTTCCCTCTGGCCCATTGAGGAGGCCCTCCGGCAAAGTGCTCCAGATGCCGATTTACCCAGCCACGAGATGAAAGACGGTTTAAATTATCCGGAACAACTGATCCGGAGTATTTTGGAACTGTGCAGCGGGAAAAAACGTACGATTATCTTTCTAAACAGGCTTCAGTCCTTTAACGACGATCTATGGGCGTTTACTGCCAAGCTGTTCCGCCTGCTTTTAGACCCATACCGCAGCTTCAACGTCTGTTTCTGCTGCTGTCTGCACACCGACGGCGTTTTGCGCAGCCAATCCGGCGCCCAGATTCGCAGCGCCGACCAGTTGATTGGGCTTTTCTCCCGGTATCCGCAGAGTACATGTTACCTATACTGCTTTCCTTGGTCCAGAGAGGCGCTTCAACGCTTTTTAGAGTGTGACCTGTTTCAGGGTAAGCTCCGCATGTCTCCAGGGCAGAGGAACCTGCTGCTGGACGCCGCCATGGGAAACCCAGCCACGCTGATCAGCCTGACCGAGCGCATGAAAGCCCGAGGCATTCTTTATGAGGAAAACGGATTTTATTGCTGCAGCAGTATAGATGGGACAGTATTGCTCACCTGCGGCCCTGTTCCGGTAACAGAGGAGTATATGCGGATGGAGCACCCACTACAGGAATTGCTCCGCGGCTCCAGTATCATCGGCGTGGAATTTGAGGCCCATCTCCTATCCGACCCGTTGGGTTTCTGGGCTGTAAAGGACAAGTTGAGACGGCTCCTCTCCATTTCGAGAATCATCCAGCGCAAGGTGGACGATTTATACGAATTCGAGAGCATGTTCGCCAGGCTCTCCATCCGTGATCTTGTATCCCAAGAAGAGAGCATCCTCTGGAACAGCCGGTTGGGGGAGTATTTCTGGAAACTCAGTCATCGGCAGATAACCGAGGGCGCGGTCAGTGCCAGCCTGAACAGTCTGAAAAAGAGCGCGTTTTACTACGATGAAGCCATGAACCGCACACAGGCAATACAGCTGTATGAACGCCTGAGCATGGAACTCATGTCCATCATGCAATACAGGGATGCGGTCAAGGTGCTCCGTAGGATGCGTGAGCTTTGTGAGCTTGTCCCCGATCTTCGCACACCGAACGATCTGAACCGCACCTGGCAGCTGGAGGGAGACTGCTACCGCTATTGTTCTGATTTTCCCAAGGCAATCATCGCATATGAAACCTTTTTGGAGCGTGCAAAACTCACCAAATATGAACGGATGGATGCCCAATGCAGCTATTATGTCGTCCTGTATGAGTCGGGAGAAATCTCCCGGCCGCTGGAATATCTACGGACGCTCTTATCCGAATTGCAAAAAGAAACCGCCCCCCAAGCCGCCCCCATCCTAATTCGCACACTATCCTGCTTGACCTCAATAGAAGAGACGCTCTGCGACCCAATGCATGAATCCCATTTTAATGCGGCCCTGGATATTGCCAAGCGATATCATTTAGAGGACGAGTACTATGTCCTTTTGAGAAAAGCGCTGATTGTGCATAAGGGTATTTATGGAATCAGCCTGATGGAGAGCGCACGAGTGTACTTCGAGCGGATAGGGAATCAGAAGGAACTGGCAAAGGTCTTGTGCAACCTCGCGGCGGAGCTTCTGCTCCACGGAGATATGGAGCAAGCTAGGAGCAACTACCAGCATAGCGCCGAGATCCTTCGCAGTTTCGGAGCGGAAACAATCTATGTCCCAATCAATGGCCTGGGGGATTACTGGTGTCTGAGAGGCGATTTTGAACAGGCGCTTCCACTTTTTGAAGAGGCTTACCGCGAAGAGTACGATGCGTTTACCAGAATCGCCATCCGAATCAATCAGGCGACTGCCCACAGAAAGCTCGGGCATTACGACAC
>CABQGZ010000884.1 GCA_902463835.1 uncultured Lachnospiraceae bacterium | reverse complement strand
ACTCTTATTGATTACAGCGGCCCAAAATATGAATGGGCTATTACGCCTGTTTTGGCAAAGAGGTTGGTATCAAATTGTGATACCAACCTCCTGATGACTATATCGACTTTCGAAGAAACTGCGGTGTTATCTGTGGCGCTGAGTCGATGCGATTTGCGCAGGCACTGTCTACACAAATCGCTGGTTGACCACAGTTTCACCACAGACAAGCGTGGAAACAACGGAGACTGCACTTCGCGAAAGTTCTGGAAACGACGTTGTTCGGAATAAAAACGAATAAAAACAAACGGAAATAAGGATGAGGTCACCAGTTCGAATCTGGTCAGCAGCTCCAAAAAACACCTGAAATCTTCGGATTTCAGGTGTTTTTCGTTATAAAGATAAATCTGGGATCAAGAAGAGCTCCCGCATTGCAAAATGCAATGCAGGAGTGTTTTTCAGTCGCAGACATCATCCGCTACGCGGCACAGCACATCGGGGTGGTTGGAGATGATGCAGTCTACGCCCCGGGCGATCATATCTTTCATGTTCTCCTCGTCATTTACCGTCCAGGTGTTGACCTTCATGCCCCGGCCGTGGAACAGTTCCATCAGCTCCGGCTGATATTGCAGAAGCATATACCGGGGATGCATATTGTCGGCATTGGAGCGCTGGACATAATGTTCCATGTCCAGATAGGGCTTATCATACAGAAGGCCGGTTTCAATGTCCGGGCACAGCTCCTTGAAATGCTGCATGGAGATATGGTTGAAGGAGGAAACGAACACTTGCTCCTGCATCTGGCGTTTGCAGATCTCGTCGATCGCCCATTGCTCCAGGTTCTCGTAAAACACCTCGTAGTTTTTCAGTTCCATGTTCAGCAGCATCTTGGTCTCCTTACAGAAGTCCAGCAACTGGCTGAGGGTCCAGATATGCTGACCTGCAAATTCCGGAGACTTCCAAGCACCGATATCCAGTGAGAGCAGCTCATCATAGGTCATGTTCTTGATGAAGCCGGTGCCGTTGGAGGTGCGCTCTACAGAGGCATCATGGAAAATCACCAGCTTGCCGTCTTTGGTGATGTGGACGTCACTTTCAAAACCGTCGGCAGCGGTCTTTTCCACTGCCATCCGGAAGGCCAGAGGGCTGTTCTCCGGGTAATTGCCGGAAAAACCGCGGTGCGCAAGCAAAAGTGGGCGTTTCATATGATTCTCTCCTTACACGTAATAATAAAAGCGCATGACGCTCCCGTCATACGCTTCTCTCAACATCTCTGAATTGTATTATAGCCGCATAAACAGGGAAATACAAGTATTAACACAAAATTTTGGCAAAAGGAATTTCGGGACGAAATTGAACAGAAGTGCCCGCAGTTTTTGATAAAAACCGAGGCTGCTGCTGCAACAGCCTCGGTTTTGTGTGCGTTTACTGGTGGATGGCGGTGCCGGTTTTGCCGGCTACGCCGTCCTTGGCCTTTTCCAGCAGCGTGATGAGGGCGGAGCGGCCGGGGGCACTTTCGGCAAACTCCACGGCGGCCTCCACCTTGGGCAGCATGGAACCGGGGGCAAAGTGCCCCTCACCGATGTACTTGCGGGCCTCGTCAGGAGTCAGGGAATCCAGCCACTTTTCATCGGGCTTGCCGAAGTTGATGGCAACCTTTTCTACGGCAGTGAGGATGATAAGGGTGTCGGCTTCCACCTGCTGAGCCAGTACGCAGGAGGCGAAGTCCTTGTCGATAACAGCGGCGGCGCCCTTCAGATGGTGCCCCTCAGTCTTGTAGACGGGAATTCCGCCGCCGCCGCAGGCCACCACCACCAGCCCAGCCTCTACCATATCCCGGATGGACTGGATCTCAATGATCGACTGAGGTCTGGGAGAGGCGACCACCCGGCGGTATCCGCGGCCGGCATCTTCGATGACGTTGTAGCCGCGTTCGGACACCATCTTGTCAGCTTCTTCTTTGGTCATGAAAGCACCGATAGGTTTGGTGGGGGTGTGAAACGCCTCATCATTCGGGTCCACCTCAACCTGAGTAAGCACGGTGGCTACACCCTTTTGGATGCCCCGGTCCAGCAGTTCTTCCCGCAGCGCGTTCTGCAGGTCATAACCAATGTAGCCCTGACTCATGGCCACGCATACGGACAGGGGACAGGGAATGTACTTTTCCGGCTCGGAGCGGGTCAGCTCGGCCATGGCTTTCTGGATCATGCCCACCTGGGGGCCGTTGCCGTGGGCGATGATGACCTCATGTCCTTCTTCAATCAGGTCGACGATGGCCTTGGCAGTCTGCTTTACGGCGATCATCTGCTCAGGGAGATTGCTGCCCAGAGC
>CABQGZ010000883.1 GCA_902463835.1 uncultured Lachnospiraceae bacterium | reverse complement strand
CGGCATTCCTGCCTCAAGGATTCTGCTGAATGTCGGCGATGCGAAGTACACGAAAAACGATGACATCAGAGATTTCAACAATCTCGATGTTCCCAGCTCGGAAGGAAATGAAAAGCAGTTCATTATTCTTGTTGAAAAAGGCAAGGAAGGTTGGAACTGCCGTTCTCTCTTTGGCGTGGCTCTTTTCCGTAGTCCAAAGTCGAAAATATTTGTTCTCCAGGCTACGATGCGCTGTCTCCGTGCAATCACAGACGAGCGCTTGACTGCCGCTGTATTTCTCTCCAAGGAAAACTACGACACTCTGGATGATGAGCTCCACAAGAACTTTAATATGGAGATCAAAGACATCAAGAATCCATCCAAGGATGACCGACACAAATACCAGGTACGGGTGCTTCCTCCTCCGAGAACAATCACGCTCAAGCGGGTATGGCACGAGTATACGCTCCACGAAAAGGAATACTCCGAGCCGGTAGATTTCAAGCTGGCAGATGCGGACTTCTCCAAGTATGCCAGCATCATGTACGAGCGAGACAGCCTTGCCCGTGACACCACCGTCAAAGAGAAGAATATCGATCATCTCAAGAACAATATGCGTTACAGTGAGTTTTCCCTCGCCGGAGAAGTAGCCCGCTATCTGAATATTTCCTGCATTCTCGCTGCCAGAATTCTCCGAGAATCCATTGACGGGATCGATGCGATTCTTGAGGTGGTCAACCGCTATAATGCCGTTTTGGATGACTATATCATTCCTGCCGTATTCCATGCGCTGTTTGATGTCACTTCGGAATTGAAGACAGAAGACAAAGAGCTGGTTCTTCTGCGTGAGCCCAAAGATGCCGGATACTATGAATTCTCCGCGAAGGATAATTTGGTGCTTACAAACCGCTATCCGGGCTTCACACCGGAACAGCTTAAGAAAAGCTTCCATGCTGATACTTACTGCTTCGATTCCATCCCGGAGAAGGAATGCTTTATGCAGTACATCACAAACAGCAAGGTCGCGGAGGTGTACTTCACAGGTATGTTTACCTCCAACCAGGGCGATCTCTCTGTCCACTACTATGACCCGGAATCCGGCAGAATCCGCCAGTATTATCCTGACTTCCTTGCGAAGATGACAGACGGCTCCTATCAGCTTATCGAGGTCAAGGGTGACAATAAGATCGATGATACTGTGGTAAAGGCAAAGCAGGCAGCCGCCGAAGAAATGGCTGTCGCAAGCGGCGTAAAATATCTTATGTACGCCGGAAGCCGTATCATTAACTCACATGTTTTGGAAGACAATCAGGTCAACGCACAGGGCAGTGTTTTCAATCGACCTTTAACCTAACCTATTCATATGTACATAGTGGTGGAGCACCTCGCAGTTTTATGCGGTGTTCCACCACTACTATTAATATCTATTACTACGAGCACTACGTGCAGAGTCTCTCGGGACCCATTGCCTTTCTGCTTTTGCTCGTGTATAATTCACGTATGATTGACACGGCATCTTATATGGAGGTCTACATCATGATTTCGAAGAAGACTCTAACAGCGCAATCAACATTTATTCGGCGCAACAAAATTAACACCAATCCGGACTATCAACGTCCTGCTGTATGGACTATGCCGCAGAAACAGCTTTTGATTGATTCAATGCTGCGTGAGTATGATATTCCCAAGCTGTATATGCACAAGACCGGGAAAGATACTTTTGATGTCATTGATGGCCAGCAACGCCTTCGCACAATTTGGGAATTTCTTTCTGATGGATTCCCTCTAGCGAAGGATGCAGACTCTGTCGATGGCATTGATATAGCCGGAAAGAAGTATTCCGATCTTGATATTGACCTGATTGATAAGTTGAATACATATAATCTGGATTTCGTCATATTGGATGATGTTTACGATGATGAGATCAGCGAGATGTTCCTTCGCCTACAGAATGGCACGACGCTAAAAGCACAGGAAAAGCGCAATGCCTACCCTGGTAATATGCGAAACTACATCAAACAGCTTGCAACGCACCCATTCTTTGTCAATGTGGTTAATTTCCAGAACAGCAGATTCGCTCATGAGCATGTCGCTGCGCAGTTGACGCTGCTCACAATCAACGGTGATATTTGCGATATCAAAGATCGAAATCTAAATGCCATGTATTTAGATAACCAAGATTTTGATGCAAATGGTGATGTTGCGAAGAAAGTGAAGCGTGTACTCAGCTACCTACTTTTAATGTTCCTAGAGAAAACGCCGGAACTCAAGCGCTACAATGTGATTTCCATATATGCTCTCGTCAAAGATTTAATGGAAAACTATGCGATCAAGGG
>CABQGZ010000882.1 GCA_902463835.1 uncultured Lachnospiraceae bacterium | reverse complement strand
CTTTTAGCATGGAGGACAAAAATCTCATCACTAACTTCACTTGTTTGTGCCCTTCCTTTCTAAAATCACATTATAATGCAATACCCGAAAGAAAGCCAGGCATATCCGCCCGGCTCTCTTTAAACATTCTAGTACCAAACAGCACTTCCCCACTCCACCTCAATGCGCACCCCTCTGTCCTCGAAATAATCTTTGCAGTCACGCAGTACAAACAAATCCTCCTTCAAATCTTCTGACACTGGCAGCAGCATACCTGCACCATTCAACTTATCAAACATATTTTTATAGATACTCACGCTATATTGTCCTGCTTCTCGCATCAGCTGCCTGGTGGCACCTTTTCTTCGTAACTCCTCTACAATCTCTATGGCTCGTTCTTCCTTTGGAATCAAAATCATTTTCGTATCCTGCTCAATCAATTTGAACTGTTCTGCTATGCTGGCAAATACAAATCCCCCTTGCTCAAACTGCTTCATAATCTGCTTTTTATCCAAGGCTTCTCCCCGAATGTCATACAGCTGCTCAAAATATGATTTTATCGCCTCCAGGGATGAAATATCTTCATACTCCCGCATAACCAGCTTTGCCACATCCATCTGCTGTTCCTGTCCTGGAACTCTCTGGGCATTCTCCAGCAAAAATACATAGGTACAGCTCTCCTCTAAGCTGCGCTTTCCTTCCCGGTTACATCTTCCAGCCGCCTGAATGACAGAGTCCACACCTGCCAGCTGTCGGTATACCGTATGAAAATCAAGATCCACTCCCGCTTCCACAAGGCTTGTAGATGCTACAATGCATCGTTTTCCTTCTGCCAGTCTGTCACGAATATCGTCCAATACACGCTTCCGATGAACGGGATACATCAAGGTAGATAAATGATAGATTCCCTCTCCCTGTAATTGCTCAAAAACCTGCTGAACCTCTCTTTTCGTATTTAAAATGCACAGTGCCTGTTCTTCCGCTTGCAATCTGTTCACCAACTCCTCCTGCGAGATTTTCCCAAGTTTCTGGATCATGGAACGTTGAAAGAACGAAAATTGCTCCTCTACCCGCGGACACAATTCCCGGGCTGTCATGTCAGCTGGAAAAAATTTATGCAGCGCAGGCTGGGTGGCTGTGCATAACACAACGCTGCTTCTGTAATGCTCTGCCAGTTCCTCCATCGCCGCAACACATGGCTTCAAATAATCATTTGGCAGCATCTGTGCCTCATCAAAAATGATAACACTATTTGCAATATTATGAAGCTTCCTGCATCTCGACGACTTATTTGCAAAAAGAGATTCAAAAAATTGTACGTTCGTAGTTACAATCACAGGCTTATCCCAATTTTCTGACGCCAACTGCATCGACCGCAATTCTTCAGAGCTTTCATAATCTACGCCGCAATGATGCTCCAACACATTCTGTTTTCCTAAAATATCCCGGAATACCTGAGCATTTTGCTCAATGATGCTGGTGTATGGAATTACGTAAATAATGCGCCTCATATCGTGCTCTATTGCGTGCTGCAGAGCAAATGCCAGGGAAGCAACCGTTTTCCCTCCACCTGTAGGGACGGTCATCAAAAAAAGTCCCTTCTTTTTCTTTCCCATTTCCATACAATGCTTTAGAATCTCTGTTCTTCTTCCATTAATGGTATCTATATCTGCATTATTCAGCCAGCCGGAGATGTGCTCCTTCAGTTTCCCCCAAAGCTCTGGCATAGCCGCCCCCACCTCTCGGTCAGTTTGACCATTCTGCATAAATCTCTCTGTATCCAAATAATCTGCATCCACCAGACAGGAATATAGCATTCGAATAAAAAAACTTATTGCAAACCCTGGTGTTTCCGAATTTTTCTCTTGAAAAAGAGGTGTACCTAACGCCGGGACTGCTATTTCCTTCTGATAGTCGCTGTAATCCTCCAGCTTCTTCTTCATTCTTCCGCTATAGCTTGGACTGGTTCCCCCATCTGAGCTTGCACCGCTGTCAGGAAGCCCTGCATGGTGTCCAGCAATGCAAAACCCTAACGCATTATAATAACCTCCCTTTTGTGTGCAAAGCCTTGCCCCCGCAGTAGCATGATCCACCTTTTCTGTACTTCCATGAAGTCTTCTCTGAAACTTCTCACTATACTTTCCGATATCATGAAGCTTTCCCTCACATTCTCCCCAATCCTGATAACCAAATTCCGCCGCAAACTGCCCCGCCAGCCTTCCGGTTTCATTCAGATGCTCTAACAATGTCTGCTCTCTCTGTCCATCCTCACTGATATGCGCTAAATATCTTTTCGTTTCTCCCATAGTACTTCTTCCCTTCCATAAAATTAGTTG
>CABQGZ010000881.1 GCA_902463835.1 uncultured Lachnospiraceae bacterium | reverse complement strand
CCGTCAGAAACTGTGTACTGCGCACCGGTGAGATAGTCCGTCAGCGTTGCCCCGTTGGGCACATTGTACTGTTTTACATTAATGCTTCTTCTATGTACATCGTCCGTCTGATTGGTGACACTGATCACTGCGCCATTCTGGTCAAAACGTCCGAAGCTCATCAGTTTATTCCCGTTATCTATCACCTCATAACGGACAACGCCAGTCTTTAGAGCCGTATATTCTCTTCGGAGCTGACCCATGGCCCGCTGCAGATTGTAGACAGACCTGTCCCATTCTTTTTCATCCCACTGAAAACTGTCCGCAAATTGTGCTCCAAAGCCCTCCTCCCCATGATTCACAGCGCCTGTTTCATCGCCATAATAAGTACACGGGGCTCCTAAGAATGTCATCTGGCATAAGATCAACGCACGCAGCCTGGCTGCATCGGCAGCAGTATCGCTGCTGATTCTCGCTTCATCATGCAGATCATACAGATTCAGCGTACACAGTCCCGCGGAGCGGGTGCGACAGATATAATCCTGCAGATTGGATGCAAACGCTTCCTGGTCGTAAGCCCCTGCAAACCAGCTTCGAAAATATCCACGTATGCCATATGCCGTATCCCAGCCTCCATGGTTCAGATTGCTGGCGATATTTTCCTCCGCAATCAGTAACGCATCTGATTTTACTGATTTCGCGGCGTCGCGTATCTCTTTTGCAATTGTCTCTCTTGCCGCCTCGTCATTATACCCGCTGGCATAATAGGATAAGGTTGCGTCAAACCGCCAGGCATCAACGCTGTATGGCGCTTTCAGATAACGCTGGATGAAGGAATCACTGCCCTGATACAGCAGATTCTTGGTCATACTGTTGGAAAGGTCAAACTGTGGATGATTCCAGGTATACACATAGCCATCTCTCACGTCCGTATCCTGGGCTTCACTCCCTGTTGCTCTGCGAAACATCTGACTGTAATTACCATTGCCATTATACGCTCCATCCAGTGGATAAACGCCATCCTTATTAAACCAGACTCCCTCTTCCATACTGTAGGAAAAATTCGCGTCCAGTGACAATTTCATTCCGTTGTCATGAAGTTTTGAACTTAAGTTGATCAGCTCCGCGTCATTTCCCAGTGTCGGCGCAATCTTGTACATGGAAAGCGGCCCATAGCCCAGATTCTGTCTGGTGTCCCATATGGGATTCAGATACACGGCGTCTATGCTAAGGTCTTTCAAATGGTCAATTTTTTCATTTACCCCTTTTAAATCTCCGCCATACCGTTCCATCATTCCAAGGATATTGCTGTTCCAGGCCACGCTCTTCTGGGTGTCGGTATCCGCGGCGTCATTATGCACGTCCCCGTTATAGAATCCATCCGGGTTTAGAAAATACCAGTTTGCCCCCTTGGCCCAATCCGGCGTGGAAAATCCCGGAACCAGATTGAAACAATGGGCATAATAAGGCGCCTGTGTCCATTTCCCTCTGGCACAGTAATACACGTTCTGCCAGGTTCCTTTATGCTGGGCCTTAAAGCTATAATAAAAGCTGTTATTATGTGCCGGTATCACGGCTTCCCAGTATTCATAATATCCCGTCTTATCATAACCAGTGCCTACATAGTTCATTTGACTCTCCGTCCATCTATCCAGAGAATCATCCGCGGTATAGCGCACCCAAGCCGCCTCTACCTTGTTTCTTTCTGTGCGAAGCCGCACGGTGACCGCTTCCCCTTTGGACGGTTCCATATTCGACAGGTAGATATCACCCTGATCATGATACAGGTCGCCAATCAGCGCACTAGCAGCGTGCAGCGTTGCCGCCCGCATTCCAAGAAACAGAACTACCGCTGCCACCAGAGTCATTCCTGTTCCAAATAGTTTTTTATGACGGCGGATTGCCACTGCTGATTTCTGTAATAACCTTCTCATTCGTATCACTCCTCCATTTCCTTTTTTCTAACACGATTCTCTCACTTATTTCACTGCCTGCTTCTGGAAGCTCCACAGCAAAATACACCGCAAAAACGTCTCCGTCAGCAACACTCCAATACAACCCGTCCGCAGGAAAGCTTCACAAAAGCGTACCAATCCGTATGGGTGTCCTCCCCCACGATCTGGGGATAGACAAAATCCGTAAAGCCCTTCTTTCCAAGGAAGGTAGGAACACCTACAAAATGCGGATTACCGGAGATATGATGGTGCGGTCCCAACAGGTTGCGGTTGCTGCCATACAGGATAACAGTCAGCGTATTTTCTCCCGGCACAACATACTCCGATATGGGCAGCCGATAAGGCGCCCGGCCGATCACATCGGCAGACTTCCCGTTCACAAGAAG
>CABQGZ010000880.1 GCA_902463835.1 uncultured Lachnospiraceae bacterium | reverse complement strand
GATAAATTCCTCGGCACTTTGTCCCTCAAAAAGCGGATTCTCCCGCTCTATTTCCGTTCCGTGTTTACCCATTGTGTTACCTCCTCTATGTCAATTTCAGTTCTCGGATTTTTGGGGTCATATGCCCCACGCAGCCTTAGCTCGACATGGTCAAAACTGTCGTCTGCGATGACGCCCCTGTCGGTCAGGCCGTCCATCAGCATCTTTCCGTTGTAGTTATCTGGGTCGTGCCGATGGCGTGTGGGAAAGTAGTAGGTGATGGTCACTATGGCCTTGCCCATCGGCTTTTGTTTTTTGCAGTACGCTCGCATCAGGCCAATCCATCTCTGCTTTTCTGCTCGGTACTCCCAGCCGTTCAGCCGTCCTGCGTACTTGTTCAGCGATGGCGGGATTTCTGGGATAGTGATTTTCACGCGTCCTCCTCAAATCCCGGCAGGACGGTTTGCCCTGGAAGTATGCCGTCCTCCATCCACCAGTGGAAAACATCAACGCCTGTATCGCCCATTCTGGTAAAGCATTTCACCATGCCCCGCCGCTTCCGTTCCTCGATCATTCTATCGAATGCTGCTATGTAGGCTTTTTTGTATGTCGGATATTGAGCAAACTCGTTATATCTCACTGATGTGCCAGCCAGCGGGCATCCTACACAACCGACCCGCCTCCACCCGTTGGCGTACAGAGTGCAAAGGCTCACCTTGTTCTCCGAGCAAAAATCCAAAACATCTCTTGTTGTCCAATCAACGATAGGGTTAACGACACGCTTCCCTTTCATTTGGCAGGTTTCGAAAAGCCTACGATCCTCATCATTGTCATTTGACAAAACAATCTTATTTTCCCGTTTGCTTGCTATGACCTCCAATATCCCACGGTTCTTTTTTCGTGCGTTACTTTCATCCCACCTTACTCCAGTAACGATAAACCGGTCATTTCCGCCCCCCTCCTTGAGTTTAGCGCAGCAGTATCTTACAATTCTCGTGGGTGGCATCAGCTTTTTCTGGATTAGGTTCCACATTGTTGTCCTTGTCCCGTCCGGGCGAACATGATAGTCGATGTCGCATTTGATCCCTGCGAGTTCCAATTCCCGAAATGTTTCCCGAACATGGTAAACAGTTTCTGGAGCGTCAACAGTCGTATGGCTGTGCAGCACCTCAAATGGGATTTTCGCAATCTGCGCCAACTTCAACACCGTGTCGCTATCCTTCCCTCCGCTGTATGTAACAACAAGCGGTTTTTCGTATAACATCTGCGACATTTCTGCCGCTTCCTGTAATCGCCTTACGGCAATATCAACCTTGTCGCTCATGCATTCTCCTCCATCATCCGCTCCGCCAGCGCTATGTCATAGCTTGGCAGCTGCTTTACCTCGGCCATACCGGCCAGCTTTGCCCGGATATCCGCAGGCAGGGCTTGCATTTTGCGCTCGCTCTCCTGCCTTGCCCGGTAGCTGCGCATAAAGTTGGACTGCACCACGCTCTGCACTGTCCCGGTGTCCATGCTGGCCCATTCCCGCAGCTGGGAGGGGTGTCCTACCAACCGTTGTAGGTTCTCCGGCAGGGCTGCAAACTCTTTCTCGCTGTTGTAGCCGCTGTTCCGCAGGGCCTTTGCAATCAGCGCCCATGCTTCCCCCTCGGAGAGTTCCGCCGGGCGGCTGATCTCACCGATGCTGGCTATGATAGCCCCGATGTGCGGGGGAAACCCCTTGCGGTCGCTGGCAATGTGGGACTTAACCGCCGCTGCCACAAGGTTAGCAGGGTAGTCTGCCAGCATCTCCGACCACAGGTTTACCACCGCTTCCGCATCCTGCCGTTTCATGTCCCGATAATACGCAGGGTAGGCAGCCTTGAGGATGGACATAACAGCCAGTGTTTCAGTACGGTTCATGCTGTCCCTCCTCCTGCAGCATCTGCAAAAATACATTGTCGGTGTCCCCGGCAGTTTGTGTTACTTCGTCCTCCCACCGGCGCTGGTTCAGCCAGGTAGCCGGATTGGGGATATATTGCCCGTTGTTCTCCCGCCACTGGCGGCTCTGCTTCTGCGCAGTGACAGCAGACATCATGCGGTCAAAGGTCTGCTTGTCCGGTCTGATGCGCTCAAAAGCCTTTTCTGCCGCTCCTTTGCCGACTTTCTTGGGGTACAGTGCCCAAAATTCGGCGAACCGGCCCCCTTGGGGGGTATGGGGGGTACTTGGATTCGGATTAGGATTCGGATTCGGATTGGATTTAGGCCGCAACTCGCCGCAATCCGCCGCAACTTGCGGCAACTCGCCGCAGATTTCCGCAGACGGTGTAAAACCGCTGTTTTCTGGCGGGTCAGGATATTTA
>CABQGZ010000879.1 GCA_902463835.1 uncultured Lachnospiraceae bacterium | reverse complement strand
CGAACACCCCATAGAATATTTAATTCCTGCGACCACATGGGATAATGACAGTAGTAATATTTTTGTTTACCATTCATACAAAGGTAAAAAGTCGAAACCAGAATATGGCCTAAATATTTCCGCCAAGAACATTCCGCAGCTCGAAAGATTTAAGTTAGAAAATATGATAACGGCAATATAATGAGGAACAAAATATGGCTTTAACCATACAAGAGCGATTGAAAGACCTGCGTGTGGAGTGTGGCTTGACGCTGGAACAACTTGCGGAGCAGACGCACCTCTCCAAGTCTGCGCTGGGCAGCTATGAAGCGGAGGACTTCAAGGACATCAGCCACTATACGCTTTCCTCCGGCGAGACCCAGACGGAGAGCGCCGCCCAGACCGGCACAGTAAGTACGGGCATGGGCAATATGGGCGGCCCCGGCGGGCAGAAGCCGGACGGAGCGCCGCCCTCCGGCGGCGGAGGCGGCCCAAAGCCGGACGATGATACCCCACGGTCAAAGCCGACGGGCGAGATGCCGCAGAAGGATAGCGGCAACGCCAAAGCTTGAAAAAAGCTAACTGAACGCAAATCACCAAGCCGTTGTGATACAACAGCTTGGTGATTTTGCACAGTTATTGATCTGACAGCTCAAGTCTTGCGGCAGACACGGAAAAAAATCTTGACTTGTTGCAGTTCGAGTCCTATAATCAGCCTATCTTTTTGGTATGGAAGGAGCGTTTCCCCATGAACAAAGCAAATACCCCTTTTCGCTATGACTACGTTGGCAGCTTTCTTCGCCCTGCCGGACTGAAGCAGGCGCGGGCAGACTTTCAAAACGGCAAGATCGGAGCCGATGAGCTGAAAGCAGCGGAGGATCAGGCGATCCGTGAGCTGGTTGCCAAGCAGCAGAGCGCTGGATACCACGTAATTACCGACGGCGAATTCCGCCGTGCCACCTGGCACCTCGACTTCATGTGGGGCTTTCACGGCGTGGGCCACAGCCGCACGGAGAAGGGGCTGCCGTTCCATGGAGAGAACGCAATGCTTGATGATACCTACCTCACCGGAGAGGTGGGAGTGGACAGCCATCCCTTTGTGGAGCATTTCCGGTTTGTCAAGGCGCTGGAAGACGAGAACACCGTGGCCAAGCTGACGATCCCCGCACCCGCTCAGTTTCTGGAGCAGATGGTCATGCCCTTTGCAATGGAAAATACCAGCAAATACTACCCCAACATTGAAAAGCTGGTGGAGGATCTGGCAGCGGGCTACCGCAAGGTCATTGATGACGTATACGCCGCCGGATGCCGCAACCTGCAATTTGACGATTGCAGCTGGGGTATGCTGGTAGACCCCCGTGCCTGTCTGATCTTTGATACCGACGAGAAGGGGCTGGAGGCCATCAAGGAGCAGATGCTCGCCGCCAACAATCTGGCCATTGAAGGCAAGCCGGAGGACCTGGTCATCAACACCCATGTCTGCCGGGGCAACTTCCACTCTACCTACGCCAGCTCCGGCGCTTATGACAGCGTGGCCAAGACCCTGCTGGCCCGTGAGAACGTGACTGCCTACTATCTGGAATTTGACGATGCCCGCAGCGGCGGCTTCGAGCCCTTGGCCGCTGTCAGCGGTGAGAAGAAGGTGGTGCTGGGCCTCGTCACCACCAAGCGTCCTGAGTTGGAGGATAAGGCGGCGGTGATCGCCCGTATCCATGACGCAGCCAAGTACATCCCACTGGATCGCCTGTGCCTGAGTCCCCAGTGCGGTTTCGCCTCCTGCGAGATCGGCAATAAGCTGACAGAGGCCCAGCAGTGGGCCAAGCTGGCGCTGGTGAAGGAGATCGCCGAAGAGGTCTGGGGCTGATTTTCAATGCAGAGGCGATGCGGAATCGCATAGATGCCGCAAGAAAACTGATGAAACTATTGGTATGATCCTCGGACAGCTATTTGACTGATATTCTATGAGATAAAGTCCCCAAGCTGTTGTTATGCAACAGCTTGGGGACTTTCTGCATTTGCGCGGTTGAAGTGGATGCGTTTCAGGTTCTATACCTGAGAATCCGGAAAAGGGAAGGAGAAATTGCACCTGCCGCGCCCTCTTGGCAGGATCGCTTTGCGTTGACGGAGCGGTATGCGGATACGCCGGTCAGCGTGGTTGAGCGGTAAGGCACTGCATGTCAGTAGAAAAACGGTAATTCCACTTTGTCAGCCAAAATGAGACAGCATTTTGAATAAAAATGTGGAAAAAATAGCTTTGCAGAGCTTCGGAACTCTTGACATTTGAATGCACTGTGCTACTATATGACAAAAAGATGGTGCTGTGGAGGGAAGTTTCGGAAACGGAGAACG
>CABQGZ010000878.1 GCA_902463835.1 uncultured Lachnospiraceae bacterium | reverse complement strand
AGCCTGTCAATCATGGCAGCAGCCATTTGATCGTCAGTAAATATTCCTCCCCATTTGGAAAATTCAAGATTTGTTGTCAGTATCAGACTTTTACTTTCATAACTGTCTGATATCACCCGAAATAGCAGTTGAGAACCATCTTTGTCCACTGGCACATATCCCCACTCATCCAGAATCAGCAGATCCAGACTGCGTAAATCTCGAAGAAGTTTCTCCAGAGCCCCATTTTTGCCGGATTCTGCCAACTTCAAGACAAGTTCGGTTACTGTATAAAACTTTGTTTTATATCCAAGATTACAGGCTTTCACACCAGCTGCGATTGCCATATGTGTCTTCCCTACTCCAACAGGTCCATACAGTACAAGATTTTTCTGGCCGGGCACAAACTCTAATGATTCCAGCTCCTCCCTGCTAAAAGCAGGAGGAAGCTTGACCTGCTGGTAACTGTATCCTTCAAATGTTTTGTATGTTGGAAATCCAGCCCGTTTGATCAGGCGTTTCCGGCGGTTTTCGTCACGCAGGGTAAGTTCTTCGTTCATAAGTTCCAGGACAAACTCCAGCTGTTTTTGGGTGCCCTTCTCCTGGCAGACCTCGAAGATCTTTGATGATAGGAACAGCTGTCTGCTGGCATTCAGGATCTGTGTACAGAATTCTTCTTTCATTTTGGGTGTCATCATAATGCTTTGCTGCCTCCTTTCAGGAATGCTTCATCGTAGATAGCCAATGATGGACCAGTCTCTGGCGGAGTAGTGATCCCATATCCGGTGATCCGGGCAGCCAGTACCGATGCATCACAAATATTGATGTTCCCTCTGGCACATGCCATTTCCATTGCAGAAGCAGCAGCCTGAAAGCCGTACTGATTTGTAAGTTCGTTCATGATCCGCAGACAGTCCTTAAGTTTTTCTTTTGGCTGCGCGTCCATGTATGTACGCAGGACATCCGGGGTTTCCTGCCGGAGTCCGCTGTTTCCCCATGCTCCGGAGTTTTTCATAAGGACGGCAAGTGTAGTTGTATAATCACTGACATCGCTCCTGTTGTCTCCAAATATACGCTTATGGGTGGTAATAACCTGACCTCCTTCTGTAAGGATATCAACTGTATGGGCGTGGATACCAACCAGCACCTTCTGATTGGCATTTTCAGGCTTAGTTGAATAAAAATGTTTTCCATCCATGCAGACTTTTCCATAACCATCTGCCTTCAGCCATTCATATCTGCATACATTAAAAGGTTTGGGCGGCAGCATTAGCAGCGCTTTGCGGTCTTCCTCGAAGAGTTCACAGATTGGAATCTGCTTTTTATAATGAAGTTCAGAAGATTTTCGATCATGCTTTAAAAGCAGCTTATGGTTATACTGGATAACGTCTGAAAAATGTGGCACAGGCACAAAGAGGTTTGCCCTGTTATAATCCACTTTGCGTTCCACATTTCCTTTTTCCCATCCGGAATAAGGGTTGCAGAACCGGACACGGAAATGGTAATGGGCACGAAAACGGGAAAAAAGTTCTGTTTCGTGGATCACGTCACCGATCCTGCGTCCAACACCAGTAGCATTATCAAAGATCAGCAGTGGAGGTACGCCGCCAATAAATTCAAAGATATCCATCAGTCCTTGGCAGACACATTCAGCCGTTTCACCGCCGAATACCTGACTGTATCCATCGTTACTGTAAGGGAACGATACGGTAAGATATTTTTTTCTGACCAGCTTTCCGTTTTCATAGAAATCAGCTTCTCCAAAATCAACCTGGGCTGGACCGGGATCCCATACCAGTTCAAGGTTCGCTTTTTCTGTCTGGACGGAACGGCATTTTTTCAGATAACGCTGGACAACGCTGTAGCTGCCCGTATATCCTTGTTCTTCAACCAGACGTTCATAGATCCGTTGTGCGGTGTGATGCTGTTTGCGCCAGTGCTTTTTATCCTCATCAAGCCACTCCTGGATAACAGGCTTAAACGGATCCAACTTGGATGGCTGTGTCTGGACAACCGGCGGTACTGGGGAGAAGTCCTCTTGGGAAAGATATTTGCGGATTGTTTTAGGATCGGCACCAGTTTTCTTTGAAATTTCACTGATCCGGTATCCACAATTGTTTAAATCTTTGATATGATTGATCTGGGACATAGTGTACATCTTCCTTTCCTCCTTTGAATAGATTGGTCTCTACCCAAAGGATATCTGTATTGTAAAGGGGATACAATATGTCCCGCCTTTTTTGAGGAAAATCCCTTGCTGATTTTAGGGAATTCTGACGCTTTTTCCTGGTAATTTTAGTGTATCATAAACAGTTTGAGCCAGAAGCTGAGGATCTGTTCCATTTGGTA
>CABQGZ010000877.1 GCA_902463835.1 uncultured Lachnospiraceae bacterium | reverse complement strand
TCCTTTAACTGTGTATACTGCTTTTTGAATTCCAGATATTCCTGAAACGAAAGCGTATAGATACGGAAGGAAACATATCGTCCGGTCAGGTAAGTCGCTATTTCCGAAGACATCATTCTGGAATTGGAGCCTGTCACATATAGGTCAACATCATAATCCGTTGCCAGAGAGTTTACTACTTTCTCCCAGCCCTCAATTTCCTGAACCTCATCCAGAAAGAGATACGTTCTCCCAGTTGGGTTGAGCTTTTCTTTGACAGCTTTGAACATATCCTTCGCTGTCATATCCTCATAATCCATGGAATCGAAACGAATACTGACAATCCGCTCAGACGGAATGCCATGCTCCTGTTGCAGCTTCTCCATAATCATTTTAAGAACTGTGGATTTTCCGCAGCGGCGAACACCCGTCAACACTTTTACAAAAGGTGTGTCGGTGTATGCCATAATCTTATCGACGTAGAGCGGTCTGTTTATCATAGGAATCACCTCCATGGTTTTATGATACCGCAACCGCATCAAAAATCAATAGGTTTTGCGATTATAAACCGCAACTCTTTCGCGTGAAAAAGTACCGATTAAAAGAACAGGGCCCGACTCCCTTATGGACACCTCGGAATTTTCTCGAGGAAATTCATAAGAGAGTCTGACCCCATCACTTTGACTCCATGTTCATGTTCGCGACGCGATTTGAACGCGCGACCTTCCGCTTAGGAGGCGGACGCTCTATCCAGCTGAGCTACGCAAACGTGCTGCTGATTTTTAAAAGCACTTAATCTTACCATATCCACGAAAGACTTTCAATCGTCATCCTCGCACTCCATTTTATGCTTCGCCATCAATTTCAGCAATGCGCGTTTTCATATGCTTTTCGGATTTCGTCCGGCAAGCAATCAGGAATCAGTGTCTTGAGTCTGTCCTCACTGCCGTCTTTGATTGCCTGCTCATAGTACCAGCATTTGAATTTCAGCATATCCAGTGCCCGGTTCATGTGTGCGATCTCTGCTTCCATGTGGGCTTTTCGTTCCTCAAACATGGCTTTGCGCTGGGGATAGGTGGACGGGCCCTCAGAGCACCAGTCCATGAACTGCCGGATGTCCTTAATTTCCATGCCGGCCTTTTTCAAACACTCAATCACGCGGAGTGCCTCGATCTCCTGATCACTGAATCTGCGAATACCGGACGTCCGTTCCATGTTCGGGAAAAGTCCCTGCTTGTCATAATAGCGCAGCGTGGAGATAGGTAATCCGAACATCTCCGCTACCTGTCCAATCGAATACATAGATTTCCCTCCCTAAATTTTCGAAAAAACAGCTTGACCTAAAGTCAGGTTCAGGTGTTACAGTGAGAATAACACAAGGAATATAAAAATGCAAGGAGGGTTCTACGATGAATAAAAAGGTACTCATCATTTCCTCAAGTCCCCGTAAGGGCGGCAACTCCGAAACGCTGGCGGCAGCATTTGCCGAGGGCGCACGGGAGGCTGGTCATCAGGTAGAAACCATATATCTGCGGGAAAAGCAGCTTGGCTTCTGCAAGGGCTGTCTTGCCTGCCTGAAGCTGGGGCACTGCGTCATCCAGGATGATGCAGTGGAAATTGCCGCTAGAATGCACGATGCGGATGTGCTGGTGTTCGCAACGCCTGTCTACTATTACTGCCTCAGCGGTCAGCTCAAGACTATGCTGGACCGTGCAAATCCGCTGTTCGATACGGACTACGCCTTTACGAAAGCCTATCTGCTTGCAACGGCGGCAGAGAACGCATCGGAAACCTTTGCGGGCACAGAAAAGGCCGTGCAGGGCTGGGTAGACTGCTTCCCGCGCTGTGCGCTGGCTGGCACAGTGTTCGCAGGCGGTGTAAGCAGCGTGGGAGAGATCACAGGTCATCCTGCGATGGAGCAGGCCTATCAGATGGGCAAGGAGGTGTAAGCTATGGCAGTAAAACAAACGGCAGGCAGAGAGGCTCTGGGGGCATTTGCTCCTGAATTTGCGGAATTAAATGATGATGTGCTGTTCGGGCAGGTGTGGAGCAGGGAAGACAGGCTTTCTCTGCGGGACCGCAGTATCGTAACTGTGGTGGCGCTGATGGCGCAGGGACTGACGGATTCGTCCTTTCAGTACCATCTGACGACAGCAAAGAACAACGGCGTGACGAAAACGGAAATTGCGGAGATCCTGACCCATGCGGCGTTTTATGCGGGCTGGTCCAAGGCGTGGGCGGCCTTCCGTATGGCAAAGGAGGTCTGGACGGAGGACGATGCCGCCGATGCAAAGGCCAAGCATCAGAATGAAATGGTCTTTCCCATCGGCGCACCCAATGACGGCTTTGCGA
>CABQGZ010000876.1 GCA_902463835.1 uncultured Lachnospiraceae bacterium | reverse complement strand
TTGCAGGGACAGATTATGACCCTGTGATCTGTTTTAAGGTTCCCTATACAGGGACAGTCCGGATCTCATCGGAAAACAGAATATGGGTGGAGGACAGTACAGCAACACCCAATCCGGGCGATGGTGTGAATTTTGGCATTTATCTGCGCAGCGAGGGAGATATGATCCGAAATGTCTTTCCGGGAGGGGCAATCGATGCGTTTGAATATATTGAGAATGGCGGATCATCTTCCTTTGATGAAGTTACGGTGGATGTCCGGAAAAATCAGTATATATGGTTCCGATTTAATCTGGGGAGCGGGGCCGATGCAAATAACTGGCATGATGTGATGGGCATACAGCCGGTGATCACTTATCTGACGGCGGAGAAAGAAGATGAAGGTGTTAGGGACGAGAGCGGAAGCGCTCCAAAAGGTCATGAAAAGGTGGGCAGTAATCTGGATGAATCTGTCTATCCGGCTGTAGGAAGAAGCTTTGCGGATGAGTGGAAGACAATCTCAGCGGCGGATTTTCATGATGGCCTGATGGATGGGACGTTGAAGGCAGGAAGTTATGAGATCAGCGCCAATGAACAGCTGGTGTTTGATGCGCAGGACAGCTACCAGGTGGTGGATGCGGCGGGGATCCGGGTAAAGGTAAGTCCGAAAAACGTTCCAGGTGTACTTTTTGATCAGGTGGCGGGAGCAAGGATCCGGAATCTTACCGTAGAGATAGCGGGAACGCCAGGTCAGTTGATGACCACATCCAGTACGGAACAGCTGGAACTGATAAACTGGGAGATCATTTACAGCGGTGAAGTCGCCGGTGTTTTGCTGCTTGATACGAAGGGAAAAGCGCCGGACGGAGAGAATGTAAGTATCATTCTGAACGGAATTCGGTTTGTGGGAGACGGGACGAAGGTAAAGGGAATTGTATTTTCGGAAGCGGCAAAATATGCAACCCTGAAAAACAGCTATATAATGGGTGTGCAGGGGCCTGTTGTCAGCGATCTTGACAGGGCGGCAAATGGTATCTGCGTGGAGAACAATATCTTTGCCGCAAAAGGCTGTGCCGTTGATCTTGGACAGGATTACGGCATTGTAAAATATAACACCATCGAGGGCGATATAGAGGCACAGAATGCAGATTTTCTTCTGATCGCAGCCAACCGTGTGGCGGGCAGCATTGTCATATCGGATGGGAAGCTTGGTTCTGTTGTACGGAATGAATGTACAAAGGAGCTGGAACTTAGGAAAGGTGTGGCTTTTGCAATTGCCGACAATAAGGCGGAAGCTGTTAAGGTAAACGCTTGCAATACGATCGTGGAGGATAATTCCGGTACAGTCCGTGTAGAGGGAACCGATAATTATGGCTCTAACGTATACGAACAGACAAGGCGAAGTGCAGTGGGTGTAAATAGGGATTTACTGCCGAAGATTGACAATACCTTATTCCGGGGCGCTCCGCGTAAGGGGTATATCAATGACGGAGGAATACTTCGGACCGTGGGGACGTATATCTCCAAGACCTTAATGTCGGAAGATACAGTAATCATTCCTCCGGCAGCGTATGCCACAGGCACACTGACCTTCTATAATATGGAGGACGCAAGAATCTATGCTTACTGCGTGCTGATCGAAGGAGAAGATTATGCAGATTTTGCCGTTGCCATTGGAAATGCCAAAAACCTTGGAATCAGAGGTCTTACCATTACGTATAAAGAGTTTGCCAACGGGCAGGCGACCGTGATAGAGAAAGGCTTCGATTATCTGAAGGTGCTGGCGGATCCTGGTTTTATCCAAAATCTCACAGATGCGGAAGGAAAATATGAGGTTGGTGCTGCCTTCCAGGGCTTCCATGCCGGGAGTGACATCGCATTTGGGGACTTTGGCTTCCCCAACAGAACCTACGATGCCTCCACTGGAATTACGACACTGCGCACAACGGAAGGTGTGGCAGCGCAGTTTACAGCAGGGGACAAGATTACAATACGTGGAAAAGGGAATAAGGTCGTCTACATGGAAGGCGTCAAGGATGTCCGGTTTGAGGATGTGACGATCTTTACTGGTGCCGGTTTTGCATTTATGGAGGGCAGCGGTTATGGCAACACACAACTGAATCGGTGCACCATTATTCCTGGGGCATCTGTCATGGTGGATGAGGAGGAGCCGATGTTTACGGCATGGCAGAAATATGGTCTGTTGACAAAGGAAAATGGCAGGTATTACGGACCAGCTCCTTTGGTGGCTACTTGCGATGCTACCCATAGTATCAATATGCGGGTGGGAATGCAGGTAACAAACTGTATTTTTCAGCAGATGACAGATGATGCAACGAATCTGAATGGATGCTACAGCAG
>CABQGZ010000875.1 GCA_902463835.1 uncultured Lachnospiraceae bacterium | reverse complement strand
CCTGCGACAGCGCTGACAAAAAGTCAACCAGTGACTTCCGGGATGAAGGATTACCAGCCAGGGATGCGATCAAGGGACCAGGAAGCGTGGAATACTCAATGAAGTGGCTGCAGGGGAAAAAGCTCGTCTTTGATCCGAGGCGGACACCGGAAGCACGGAAAGAGTTCAAAAAATATGAGTATGAGCGCGATAAGGATGGAAATATCATAAGTGGATACCCTGACAAGGATAACCATTTCATCGACGCGACCAGATATGCAACGGAGACATTATGGAGAAGAAGAGGTAACAGTGCATAATGGGACTGATAGCAACAATTAAGAGGTGGTTCAGTATGATTTTCAAGAAACAGGCGGAAGAAGATTTCGCCGTAAACGTGATTTCTTCCCCAGAGATGGAGAGGATCATTAAGAATTGCTATGGAATATACGGAGGCAAGCCATATTGGGAGAGCGCGGAAAAGGGGATCAAGACGATCAACTTTGCGAAGTCCATCTGCTCGGAGACAGCACGGCTGGCAACGCTGGCAATCGGCATTAAGATTGACGGGTCAGCGAGGGCAGCATGGTTACAGCAGCAGACTGATGCCGTATACTTCAAAATTCGGCACTGGGTGGAATATGGATGTGCATACGGTACAGTGTTCCTGAAGCCGAACGGTGAGAGCATCGACGTATTCACGCCGGAGGATGTGCTTCTGGTAGAGTATGATAACCTCGGAATCAAGGGGATCATATTCAAGGACAGTTATACGGAGAAAGACAGATATTACATTCGGCTGGAATATCACAGATTCGTGGATCAGGAATATGATGGTCAAAATGTGCGACCATATATTGTCAGTAACAAGGCATACGTCTCTAAATCCTCTGATTCAATCGGTGATCCGATCTCCCTGGAGAAAACGAAGTGGAGTAATCTTCTGCCGGAGACTCCACCGATTCTGAAAGCCGACGGAAGTTCTCTTGACGGTCCGCTGTTCGGTATGTTCCGGACACCTGCAGCAAACAATGTTGACATCAACACGCCGATGGGTCTCCCTATCTATGCAGAAGCCATTGAGGAATTGCGGGATCTGGATGTGGCATACAGCCGGAATGCAGGAGAGATCTTCGACAGTGAAAAGATTATTCTGGCAGACGACCGGTTACTAATGCCACCTGGCGAGAAGATCGGAAAAATGACAACGGCGCAGAGACAGCGGACCGTTGAAGAGATGAAGCTCCCGCACTATGTCAAGAATGTGTTTGGGAATGACGTGAAAGAGTTTTACGCGGAGATTAACCCGCAGCTTAACACGGATGTTAGGCTTGCGGGCATGAATGCCTTACTGTCTCAGATCGGGTACAAGGCAGGATTCAGCAACGGATATTTTGTTTTTAACGAAAAAACTGGTATGGTGACGGCTACGCAGGTAGAAGCAGACGACCGACGGACAATCCAACTGATTAAGGATGTCAGGGATAAGTTGGAAGACTGCCTCAATGGTACGATCTATGCGCTGAACGTGTTCGCGGATCTGTACGGTCTGGCTCCGGTTGGAGCGTATGAGGTAACATACGACTTCGGAGACATAACTTACAATAGAGAAGAAGACCGGTTGAGATGGTGGCAGTATGTACTGCAGGGAAAAGTGCCGGCATGGATGTACTTCCAAAAATTCGAGGGTATGTCGGAAGAAAAAGCAAAGGAAATGGTTGAAGAAGCACAGCCAAAAGAAAAAGGGCTGTTTGAGGAGGAATAGATGGTAGAGATCAGATTAAAAGAATGTTGTCTCGAATGTGAATGCCCAAGAATCCAAGTTATCGCAAATATGGAAAGATATTGCAATAAAGGTAACGTTTTGGAAGGCAATGAAACTGTATTCTGCGATAGTGAAATGAGTTGCAAGAAGATGAGCGAATGCCAGTCTGGGTATATAAAAAATGCTTGACCCGGAATATCTCCGCAACGTGGCGGAAGGAAGCGAAAGCAATGGTCAAAGAAGCAGAACCGCAGGAGACAAGGCTATTCGGAGGTGAAGAATAATGGAACCGATTACAAGAAAAGAACGTTACCTTGCCTATCTGGCAGGAGACAAGACCGTGGTACTCCCACAGCCGGTAACCCGTGAAGAACGGTATCTTGCGGCTATGTGCGGCATGGATGTTGGTTTACCACAGGCAGTGACACGGGTGGACAGGCTGATGGATGAGATTGCCACACAGTCCGCAGTATCTCTCCAGCCACTCAAATCCGTAACCATCACGACCAACGGCACAACGAACGTAGTACCGGACGAAGGATTTGGCGGGATGCAGAGCGTGGATGTGAGTGTGAATGTTGCACTTGACGGAGTATAT
>CABQGZ010000874.1 GCA_902463835.1 uncultured Lachnospiraceae bacterium | reverse complement strand
CATCTGGCAGAGGAGCTGACCCAGGAGACCTTTTATCGGGCGTGGAGATCCAGGAATACCTACAGAGGGGATTCGGATTTGCGCGTCTGGCTGTGTTCCATTGGGAAAAATCTGTATTATACATATTGCAAAAAGCGAAAACGTACGGTGCTGCTGGAAAAATTGTGAGACTTATGAGATGGAGGGGAAAAGCTTTGCCGAGATTCTCGCGGACAAGGAGAGCGCCCTTCAGGTACATAAGATTCTGCATAAGCTGCGGGAACCGTATAAGGAGATTTTTTCACTGCGGATTTTCGGTGAGTTATCTTTTCAGGAGATCGGTATGCTTTTTGGAAAATCGGAACATTGGGCGTGTGTGACATACCATCGTGCAAAGAAGATGGTGCAGACAAAGATAGAGATGGAAGGGAGAAAAAATCATGAAGCTGGAATGTGATATCATAAGAGATCTGCTGCCCCTCTATACAGAGAGAATGGTCAGTGAGAAAAGCAGGGAGGTCATAGAAGAGCATCTTGCGGAGTGTGCGGAATGTAAAGAGTTATACCGAAGTATGGCGGAACCGGAGGGGGCTGTTTCCTTTCAGACAGATCCCATGGAGAGTTATCAGAAGTATGTGAAGAAGAAAAAATGGAGTCTGGGCTGGAAGGTTGCCCTCATTTCTGCTGCAGCCGTGTTGGGGGCAGTACTGCTGCGGCTGGCTATGGTGGGCGGGCTGATGAGTTTTCTGGCGCTGGACGGATTGCTTGCAAAGGTAGCGGTGGACACGGATGCAACCCATTATGAGCAATATATGGGAGATAACGCGAGAGAGGAGTATCGGAATAAGTGGGGGATGGACGAGAGCATTTTCCCGGAGAAAATCACAGATAAAATGGATGTGAGAGACTATAAAATGGTCTATTACGATCCTTGGGATGCTCAGTATTTAAGTTATCTTGTGGTAGAGTATGAAGAGGAGGATTACCAGGAGGAGGTAAACAGGCTTGCAGAGTATCCCTCTAAGGAGTATGAGGGGTATTATGGAGCGAAAGGGTTCGCACAAGAGTACCGCTTGCTGGCCATGAATGCGGATGCTTATCAGGGCTTTGTATATGCGTTGACTCGAGGAGAGAATGAGATTATTTATGTGGAGGCTATCTTTTGTAATTATTTTATGGATATTGATTATGAGAAATATATTAATATGGATTATCTGCCAGTGGGATTTGATGCCAGCGACGATAATCCGTATCGAAAAGAAATGATGAAAGGATATTGAGGCGTGTCCTCCTGTCTTGCATGAGCTGACACAAAATATCAGGAATCAGATACGATAAACCGCTATGATAGATGTATACAGAAGGGAGTGAAAGAATGGACTGGATTACAGGAATACAGAGGGCGATCAATTATGTGGAGGATCATTTGAAGGAAGAACTGGATTATGGAGCGATTGCAGCAGAAGCGGCCTGCTCCAACTATTATTTCCAAAAAATCTTCCATATTCTCTGTGGTGTGACACTGGGAGAGTATATCCGCAATCGGAGGTTATCGCTTGCCGGCAGTGAGCTCCTTCATACGGATAGAAAGGTGATCGACATCGCCTTGGACTATGGGTATGAAAGTCCGGAGAGCTTCACCAGAGCCTTCGCCAAATTCCATGGGATAACGCCATCGGAAGCCAGAAAAGGGCAGGCGGGGCTGAAGGTTTTTTCAAGACTTTCTGTACAGATCAGGATGAAAGGCGGTAATTTGATGGAAAATTACAAGATTATGGAAAAAGAAGCATTTAAGGTACTGGAACGCGTGGAGACACATTCCATTTCCAGAGAGGAGAATTACAACACGATTCCGGAGTTCTGGACCCGGGCACATCAGGACGGAACGGTGGAGAAGCTGCTGCGGCAGACGGAGGACAGAACCTATATCTTCGGAATCTGTTACGGGAACACCTCAAAGGATAATCAGACCTTCGAGTATTCCATCGCGGCGAAATATACGGAAGGAGCGGAGATTCCAGAGGGATTCCGGGTGAGTGAAATCCCCGCACGGACATGGGCGGTGTTTGAATGTACGGGACCGATGCCGGATGCGATACAGGACATGTTCCACCGGATCGTAACGGAATTCTTCCCCAGCTCCGGTTATCAGCCCACCTATGAGATGGACATTGAGGCGTATTCAGCAGGAGTGATGAATGCGGCGGACTATAAGAGTCAGGTCTGGGTTCCAATCAGAAAATAGTGCTTGAATCAGTTTGGCGGAAAAGCCCTCCTATTTTTGCGAGAAGCGTGAAGAAAGGAGGGCTTTTTTGCGCATGGATGAGAGACTGGAATATTGACAAAAGGTAAAAAGCCGGGTAA
>CABQGZ010000873.1 GCA_902463835.1 uncultured Lachnospiraceae bacterium | reverse complement strand
ATACTCGACATGGCGGCTTTGCTCTTGGCAATATCCTCCGGCGTTGCCCCTTCGTCTGCACATAGGCGATAATATTCTTCTACTTTCTCTGCCTGTTCTTTATTGAGGAATACACGAGCCAATCGGGGATCATATTTGATTGGGACAGTAATGCCGTCATCCTCCGACTCCTTCATCGTATATTGATCTACAACCTTCCCAAATACATGTACGGTTTCGTCAATGGGTGTTCCCGTAAAACCTACATATGTGGCGTTCGGTAATGCATCCCGCAGATATTTGGCAAAGCCATATGTGATTTTCGCTCCTATCTTGTCGGCTTCTCCTTCGGTTTGGATGGACAGTTTAGAACCTATATTGTTTTGGGAACGATGCGCTTCATCACTTAGGCAAATGACATTGGAACGTTCTGTAAGCAATCCTGTAGTCTCTGCGAATTTCTGAATTGTGGTAATATAGACCCCGCCAGTCTTGCGCATACTCATCTCTTCTGCAAGTTCCTTTCTTGTTTCAAAGACTTTTACAGCTTCGTCTTCAAGATATTGTTTCGAGCGACAGAATAGTTTCCCTGTCTGTGTTTCCAAATCCTCCCTGTCTACTATGATGAGAATAGTCGGACTACCCAGTTGCTTCCTGCATCGCAAAGCCAGTTGGCGGGCAAGGAACAGCATGGTATATGTTTTTCCACACCCTGTGGCTCCGAAATATGTGCCGCCTTTTCCATCACCTCCGACAGAACGCAAATGGTCAAGGATATTGTCTCGCAGTTTGCGGGTAGCGAAAAACTGCGGGTACCGGCATACAATTTCGGTCGTGTCGTCTTCTTTTGTAGGATCGGGAAAATAAACATAATCCCGTAATATCTCTAATATGCGTTCCGGAGAAAGTGCTCCGCGAATAAGTGTACGAAGTGTGTCAAGTCCCTTTCCGGCTTTGTCCTCATTCTCAATCTTTTTCCATTCGTAGAAAAATTCAAATGGCGTGTATGTCGCACCCAAAGCATTCTTTGCTCCATCGCTGATTACCGCCAATGCGCAATATTTCAGCAATGCCGGAATATCCCGCATATAGCGCGTGCAAATCTGCGTATGTGCATCACGTATAGTAGCGTTTTGTTTGGTCGGATTTTTCAATTCGATGATGCAGACAGGTATACCGTTTATGAAAAGTAGTATGTCGGGGCGACGGTTCTCTCGACCTTGCTCCATAACAAACTGATTGACACAACGGAAAATATTATGGTCTGGATGCCCGAAGTCAATGTATTCCAAACGAAACGGATTACTCCGTCCATCGCTATATGCAAAATCATACCCGTCACGATAGAGCAAAAAAGTATTCCGAAGAGCATAATAGTCATTCTGTCCGCCAGTATTGCGTAGGTTAGCGACGATACTGTCCATCTCGGAGGTGGTCAAATTCTTATCCTTGTATTGAGCGGCAAGAAAACACCTTAAATCCTCTTCGATGAGAGGATCAGTATATTTTCGGTGAATGTCATCACCGAATGCATATTGCCAATGCGATTCATGAAGAAGCTCAATAGTAGCCTCCTCGAACTGGCTTTCGTAATATTTCCCTTTGTTTGCCATAATCGCTGTTATTTAAGAATGTATGACATGTTGAATCAGTGCCGGACACACTTCACGAGAAAGCCTGTCAGCTTCTTCTGCTATTTGCTTTGCTTCATTTGCGCACTTATAGATATTGACGATTGCGCGCTGAACATCAATTGGAGGAATCGGTATCTTACAACGTTTCATATCTTCAAATGAAAATGCTTCACGCGCACTTCCCCAAGAGTTAAATCGGGCATAACGATCGAATTCTGATCGACAGAACCATAGGTAAAGAAAATTTGGTAAGATATTTTTTTCATCCACGTTGAATACAGACGAAATAGATGAAACAATATAAGTTTTATCTGAATCGTTCAATCCTAAACTCATTTTATCTCCACGACGAGAGGTATCAGGTACAAAAGCGATTTCTTTAGACTTTACCAATTTATACGAATTTAATGAGACTCCATCCAAATTCGCTTTTGTTTCAATTAAACCTTTTGATGTCGCTATCCCACGAACATCCTGTTCTGCAAATTTACCTTCTAAATTACGTTCATTACATTCTTCAATGTACGGTCCGATTTCTTGCATCGGATATTTGTGTTTCAATTCCTGAATATAGCTTTGGCAGACCTGCATAAGCGGAGCAGCCTTAGTCTCGTTTTGTTCTTTGATTTCCCTGAATGTTTTCCATGCATTTACCACTTGTTGCTGTTCAGTAATGGATGGAAGAGGAATCATTATATTACACATATCTCCCCACGAAAACACTTCTCGTG
>CABQGZ010000872.1 GCA_902463835.1 uncultured Lachnospiraceae bacterium | reverse complement strand
TATCAGAACAGATTAAGGTGCTGTGCATACGCTCCAATATCAGCGTTGCGGAACTCGCAAGGCGCATGGGGACTACGCCGCAGAACTTCAACTCAAAAATGAAACGGGAGAGTTTTACCATCTCCGACTTGGAATATCTGGCGGAAGCAGTAGGGTGTTCTTTTGAACGCCATTTTGTCCTTCCAGATGGCGAAAAGGTTTGACAGGAGGGCATTATGGATTTATTGCGTTTCAGAGATAACGCCGCGAACCGGGATGTGATTTCCCTGTTTTCCGGGGCGATGGGGCTGGATATTGGCCTTGCAAAAGCCGGATTGAATATCGTAATCGGGCAGGACTTTGACCCCTCCTGCGTCGCTACCATGCGCGCAAACGGGCATAAGGTGCTGGGTGGGGACATCCGCGAGATTGATGAAGCGGATTTGCTGGAACAGGCCGGGCTTAAGCAGGGGGAACCTTTCCTTATTTGTGGTGGCCCGCCTTGCCAGCCGTTTTCAACCGCCGGTAAGCGGATGGGGATCAATGACCCGAGGGGCAGCTTGTTCATGGACTTTATACGCATGATCGACTATATCCGCCCCCGCTTTTTTATCATGGAAAATGTTAAGGGGATCATGTCTGCCCCGTTAAAGCATATCCCGCTGGCAGAACGGGATAAAAACGACTCGGAACAGCAGTTGGGGACGGTATTAGCTGTTATCCTTTCCGAGTTTGGAAAGCTGGGCTACAAAACCGTATACGGCCTGCTGGATGCAGTCAATTACGGTGTCTCCCAATTCCGGGAAAGGTTTGTCTTGATTGGGAGCAGGGATAACGAGGACATTTTCCTGCCTTTCCCGACCCATTTCCAGATGCACCAAGACCCGCAATATCGTTGGCGCACCCTAAACGATACGATCCGCGATTTGGAATATGACTGTGGGGAATGTGCCGCATTCAGTAAAGACCGCCTTGCATACCTCCGCCTTGTCCCGGAGGGTGGGAATTGGCGCGACCTTCCGGAAGATGTGCGGAAAGAGGCAATGGGCGGCGCTTATGGTTCCGGCGGCGGGAAAGTAGGCTTCTACCGGCGGCTGTCCTATAGCCAGCCATCCCCGACATTGGTTACTTCCCCGGTACAAAAAGCAACTATGATGTGCCACCCGACGCAAGACCGTCCCTTGAGCATCCGGGAATATGCCCGTATCCAGCAATTTCCCGATGATTGGAAGTTCATGGGGACAAGCGCAGCGAAATACCGCCAGATCGGCAACGCCGTCCCGGTGGGGCTGGCATTGGCGCTTGGGAAAGCAGTGATTTCCGTTGCGGATCAATCCGCTGAAATCCGCACAAAACGGTTTAGAGGGACGGACATCCATCAAAAGCTGAAACACGCCATAGAAATAGGAGGAAGCTGCTATGCCCATAAATAATAGCTACAACGAAGAAGCCATCGTAAAAGCGATTGCAACCGCGCTGGACAATTTCTACACGAATTTAATCGGCAACATTGACAAGCTCAATATCAAAAAGGTCATGAAACGCAAGAACCCGTACCTGTTCCGGGCAAAAGCCATGAACGGGGCAGCGCAGATTATTGATGCAATCCTTGCGGCTTTTGTGTCCTCGTCCGAGGAAACGATTTTCGGGAATGTGTTCTTTGAGCCGATTGCTACCGCAGCCGCGCAGGGACAAAAAGCGTTGGCGGAGGGCGTGGATATTATGGTGGAACGGGATAATACCATCTATGCCATCGCTGTAAAATCCGGCACAAGCGTTTTCAATGCAGACAGCCGCAAGAAGCAGGAGCAAAACTTCATGGCGGCAAGCAAGTTGGCGCAGCAGGCGAAGAAACGCTTTGTCCCGATTGTTGGCTATGGCTATGGAAAGAAGAAAACCTCTACCCGTGGCCTTCCCAAGTTTTACATGGAATTGGCGGGCAAGGATTTCTGGACAGAACTGACTGGCGATGAAGAATTCTACATAAAGCTGATCCGCTTCATGGACAAGCTGCCGGAAAAGTATGTGGAGGAATTCGATGCCTCCCATCAGAAAGCCGCAAACCGGCTCGTCCGCGAGTTTACCCAGGAATTCTGCTTTGAAGATGGCAGCATTGATTGGGAGAAACTTGTGGAGTTTAATTCGGGGAATTAGTTGATTTTTCAATAGCGGAGGATGTTAAATGCCAGGACGAAAAAGAGAAAAGCCGCTCTATGACTACAATATTTATCTCATTCCTCCAGAAAAAGCGGAGAACTTCAAAGCGTTTTTAGAAGGTCGTAGATTTGAAGAAATACCATTGAAGCCGGAGTGCATTCAAAATCCTGCTGGATATGTATTTACTCTTATGTTTTGCGACAAGGACA
>CABQGZ010000871.1 GCA_902463835.1 uncultured Lachnospiraceae bacterium | reverse complement strand
CCTCAGAGAGTTCACCTCGTTCCTTACGTACCTCTGCCTGCTCCCGGTAGGCGGGGTAGTAGTCCTTCTCCGCTTGGATCAGGTAGCGGTCGGCTCGGATCAGCTCTCTGATCCGCTTCTCGACCTTATTCCACCGCAAAAGCAGTTCTGCATCGGGCTGAGAGATTCTGCCTCTGCTGATTTTGATTCCCTTGGCGTCGTGGCTTTCATCGAGATTTCTGCCGGAAACGGCAGGATACGCGCCGCCGATGCCATATTCGTTTTTCAAAAAGGCGATATTGTTCTCGGAAGAATCCTGTTTGAGAAACTGCTCATAGATGCGGAATTTGCCCTGATGGATGCCGCTGCCCCGTGTCAGAATGGCGTCGATGTCCTCCTGAGAAATAGAAAAAGCGGAGGATTTTTCTTCCTCCGCCTCTGCGATGTTTTCCTGCTGTTGTTCAACTGTGGGAAGGGTTACGCGTAGATCAGGTCGTTCAGAATCACTTCCTCCGCCGAGTGGCGAATGGAGTTCATCATCTGCACCCACCGCATCTGATCCTCCGCCTTCAGCTGCTCCGTCACTCCGTTCAGCGCCTTCATCTGCTCGGTCAGGTCGTCCAGCATCTTCTGTGCCTGCCGGTCCACCTCCTCCAGATGACTGTTCAGTGTTCCGTTCAGCAGCATCCCGGTGTAGATCCCATCCCGGTGCTCGCGGAGGAATGTCCGCCGCAGCATTCCATACTTCCCAAGCTTCGGGCTCTCCGGCACGGTCAGATCGGGAATCAGATAATCCCCCTGCATCGTATAGGTCAGTTCCATATTCGTTGCTCCTTTCCTTGTTTTCTGTTCGGTTCTTATGATACGCAGAAAAACCGGTCTGCGCAAATGTGCGAATCTTCCGCTTTTCCTCCTTCTCCATCTCCTTGACGGTTTCGCCCATTTCCCGGATGACCATCTCAGAAATATCGCTGACGGCGGCACCGAGCACGGAGATAACCTCCACGGTGTTGAAGTCAAAGAGGTGGCTGAAATCCTCCCGGTCAAAATACTGCCTCGGCTCATACCCCGCACGGGAGAGCGCCATAAAAGCGACGCTGCTTTTCAGCGAGGTTTTCAGCCACGCTTCAAGGCTTGTGTCGTCCAGCTCCTCCAGAAAGCTGCCGGCTTTGACAGCGTTCAGCTCCATGAGATAATCTGAAAGATTATCCTCCACGGCATAACCGGAAATATCTATGAGAAGGTGCGGGAAATCTCGCGGCTCCTCCACATCGCCGAAGCTGGCCTGAAGGCTTTCCGATACCGCATATTCGTACTCCGGCTTCATCTGCCAAAGGGTGATGTTCCTTCCGGCACGGCTGTTGGTGTCGGAGATATCAAAGACATGTCTCAGCTTGTAGGGAACATCTCTGTCGATCAGCAGCGCGATGCCTTTCGTGCCCTTGTTTACCCATCTGCCGAGTTTATTCCATGTGTCGATTTCCGCACACGCCGTTGCTTCCGGCTTCTGCGCATGGATGAGCAGTTGCTCCTTAAAGCTGTACTTGTAGTTGTTTGCCGCCGTAATCAGAAAATCGGTATATCGGTCGGCATTGGAGGCGATATCCCTGGCAGTCTGGGACGCCATCTCCAAAATGATTCTGTATTTGCTCGGCATGGGAACTCCCTCCTTATCTTACTTTGATCGTGACCTCAACGGTCTGCGCATTCTCTCCGAGGATCGATGCAAATAAAAGCCCGGTTCTGGCGTTGGACACCTTCGTCACAAGCTCATTCAACCGGTAGACGGTGGTATTGATCTCTTTCTGGTTATCTGCGTAATAGTAGCCCGTTTCATCGCTGCAAATAGGAAAGCCATCCTGTCGCAAGGCGCTGATCTTGCGGCGAATATTTCGTCCGTCAAGCATAAACAGCTTTTCAAGTTCCTTGCTGTGGATGGCGTTTTCTCTTCCAATATGATGTTTACGGAGATACTCGCAGATGGCTTTCTTCTTATCCATAGCTTCTCCTTATCTCGCAGGTTCGTGTTCTTTTTTCTTTGGGTGCATTGCCGGAGGCTTTCTATGGGGATCGTCCTCTACGAAAAGCCCCTTGGGCAGTGTATCCAGTTCGTTCAGGAACGCACGGGAAATCGTCTTGCCGTTCCGATCTCGATACAGAGCGACACACAGTGGCTCTCCGTGATAGAGCGACTCCTTCAGGTCTTCCAGGAAACGCTGCTCATCGCTGTACGCAACGCTGCTGCATACTTTTCCGTTGAAAGCCAAATAGTCCAGTCTGGCAATATAGCCTTCGCTTGGCAGTGCATGGTTCATCGTGCCTCACCTCGCTCCCTCTGCCGGGCTGGAAAGCTCCAGCCATACACCTTCCCGATTTCA
>CABQGZ010000870.1 GCA_902463835.1 uncultured Lachnospiraceae bacterium | reverse complement strand
ATTCTAGCAATAGTGGCTGATGTCCATGCTCCTGGGCACGCAGCGTCCCAGCGATATTTTCCGAACAATGCATAACCTGACCGCCTTGATCATTGAGGCACAGAATGTTCAGCTTTTCTTTCAGCTCTCTTTCTGGGGTATCGGCTGCAATCTGCGTCCGCTGCTTCTCTGGTTGGGTCCCCAACAATATAGAGTTTTCTCCATCACTGTCAGTAACACCTTGGCGGGCCTGAGTAACAACGGAACGCATTTGCATGTTTTGTGTTGCCATCAAAGCACCGGACAGGCCACCCAAGTCAATTCCCTCATTTCGCTGATTGATATGATAAGACGCACCTACAGGTGGAGGCATATTTGTATTTCTTAGCCCTGCCTGAACTTCCAGTGCCTCTTTAAGCCGCAGAGGCAGTTCCTTCCCTCGTTCCATACTGCGGCGGAGTATACCCAAACAGGCTTTCCTGGTCAAATAGTATTTGGAGTGCGGCTGTTCCTCCAAAATCTGCCACAAGGAAGATTCTTTTCCTTCTCTGGGGCACACCCCAGTATTGAGCGTCCATGCATCGCCACGCCAGGGAGAAAGAGTCTCCCAATACGATTCCCCCAGCAGATTCCCAACGCCCTCGGACAGGTCGAGGAACAGATATGGTATCGAACTTAATTCGGACAATTTCTTCGAGAACGATACGAAAATCTTCGCCTTTGGGCTGTCCGCTGGAGAACGCCCCTGGGACATTTTCCCAGCATAAAAATCTTGGTCGAACAGAGATGCCTGCCCGTCCTCGAAGTAAATCAGCACATCTCATCTCCTTTGTAATTCTCGTTTGCTCCAAGAATAAGCCGGAGCGCGCACCGGCTAACCCCGCACGCGCCCCAGCAACGGATAGGTCCTGGCATGGACTCCCGCCGCAGATAATATCTACCGGCGGGAGTGTCCCACCATTCAATTTCGTAATATCCCCAACGTGTACCATGTTGGGAAAACGCTGCTTTGTTACCTCTATGGGAAATGTTTCAATCTCACTTGCCCATAGAGGTATTACCCCACAGTGAACTGCCGCCAGCGGGAATCCTCCGATGCCATCGAATAGGCTCCCCATAGTAATTGGCCGCAGATCGTCACGCACTCGCTCTACCACCTTCCAGATATTCCGTTCCTTTCACAGCGGAAATAAATTGTTCAACACCATAAATAGATGGTGTCAGCGGATACTGGCTCAACGCCGTCAGCACCCTTTCCCGATAAGGGCCATTCTTCGCTGCTCTGGAATCCAGAATCGCAATCACCCCTGTGTCATTCTCCGTTCGGATTAGCCGTCCGGCTCCCTGACGCAGCTTTATAATCATCTGCGGAATTGCGCACTCTTGGACAAATTCTCGGACGGTATCGTACTGTGCTTTCTTGTACTCCATGAGCTGCGATCTGAGAGGGAAGGGAAGTCGGACAATAATCACAGAGGAAAGCACATCTCCAGCACAATCCACCCCCTCCCACATACTCCCGGATGCAAACAATACACTATTCTTTTCCTTTTTGAATTGTCCAATGGCAGTCTTGTCACTGCGCGTCATCTGAATCAAATGATAGTCCAGCAATCGGTTTTTTACCTTTTCATAAACCATGCGAAGCATCCGGTAGGATGTAAACAGGATCGCAGTGTGTCCTCTGGTTGCGTATACCAGCTTGACGATCTCATCGCACACAGCTTGGATGTATTCGGGATCGTCCATATCCGGGAACGGGACATTTTCAGATATATAGAGCCGTGTGTGATTCTTGTAGTCAAACGGAGAACCGTTGCTATGCTCCAGCGTGGCACCTTCCGGGATGTTTCCGCTGATTCCCAGCTCATATTTGAAATAGCGAAACCCCGTATCGTCTTTCATTGTCCCAGATGTGAGCATCCAATGGGTATTGGGCATGGTCCACAAATTTCTATTTAGTTCGCCACGCATCGCCGTAGGAACACCACACAAAGATAGCATTCCATTACCTCTGTCCAGCTCCATCCAGCAGAGGTAGGCCCCAGGATGCATGAACACGGAGAACTGCTCCATGACTATCTTGCATTCCCGTTTCTTTCTCGAATCCGTTTGGAATTCCTCTATTTTTCGGAGATTTTCCAAAATACCGGAAATATCTTTTATCGTCCGCTCATTCAGCTCAATGGTACACCGATCTTCACCATCATCCAAGCACAACCCAATATTCCGAAAAATATCGGCGTTCTTTTCCAATGTCATTGTGAGCAACTGCCGATACTGTTTCCGAGCATGCTTATCCTTGCTGGTATACTTTACGGAATCCAGCAAGTCAGGGATTGTATTCTGCATAATCTCTGCCCCATAAACGGAGTTTGCCG
>CABQGZ010000869.1 GCA_902463835.1 uncultured Lachnospiraceae bacterium | reverse complement strand
TTCCTCAAAACTCATATTCCGGTAATCCACCTGCTCCAGATTCTTCAGAACCTGCGGTTTTATATGCCGCAAAATGCTACCCGACAGCGATTGATTATACGCGGTTTCCACCTGCTCTAAGATGCCCTTTGTATCCATATTCACATTTTCGCGTTCACCAAAGGAATCGTCTACTGCGACATTCAATCCTTGTACTTTCCGACTCTTGTCAGCCGCAAATAAATTATGCAGCGTTACATCCTGTCCGTTCCGCACAACTGCACCGATGTCCTTTCCATGCGATTTTTCAATCTTATCAAGCAGCCGATAGATGCCGATAAAACTTTTCCGTTCTTCCTGTGTAATGCCATTGGTCTTATCCAGCTGGTATAAGAATTCAGAAAAACGCTGCTCATCCGTAATTCCCCGGATCTCTTTCTGCTGCATGATCTCTTCATTCAATCCATCTATTGTCATATTCAGCGGATTCTTATTCTCACGGATCAGATTCAATACGATCTGCGGTGTCAGCGTCTCAAACATCTGCTGCACTTTTGCATCCGCGGATTTCACACTGACAATATTTTCTTTGGTCATTTCCATCTGATTATATGCTAATATCCGTACCGCGCGCTGGTTTGCCTCATTCCGGTCAAAATCCAGATCTTCCAAAATAGCATCCACATTTTGAAAGGCATCTGTGATCGAATCTCCCATATCCGCTCTCGGTTTTGTCATCATCGTTTCATACGCCTTGCCCATCAGTGTTGCCTTCATATGGCTTGCGGTGTCATATAATCCACCCACGGTAACAGCCGGTGTACGAACCATTTCTCCCAATGCATATGCAGGGAGATTCTTCAATCCGTCCGTTTTCGATAACGTCTCCTTCAACAGATCAACGCCATCCGGAATATCATGCAGATCCTGTGAAGAAACCACCTGCTCATAATAATCTGCTTCCTGACTCTTAAGCGCTTCAACCACTTTCGATAACGGTTTTGCGTCAATATTGATATCCTGCTTCACCAGACGGGTTGCTGCCTCCATTGTCATCGCCAGCCGTATCTCTTCCAATTGCCGTCTGGCAGTCACTGCTGCCGGATGATTGGAAAACATGGCATTTACCGCACCCGATCCTTCTCCGCTCAACGAAAGACTTGCGCCCTCTGCGCCCGTATTAAATGGTCGCCGACTTGTCCGCACATTCATGTTGCGCATTGTACTATTGTATAAATACGATATCGTAAGCGGCTTTCCCTGTGTTGCTGCTGTATCTACCACACTTGTTGTAATGGACTGTACCTTTTCTACCAACTGGCTTGCTCTCTCTGCTAACGTACTTCCACTGACTCTGGCATGCTCCGGGGAATTCCCAATCGCAACCTGTTCCTCGATATTTGCCTGCAACTGCGGCTCCTGCAAGCCACGCTGATTCAATGCCTGTACAGACATAAACATCCGAAGCGAATCTACCGTAACCGGAAGTTCATGTTGCAACATAAACTTTGCACCTGCCAGACTTTGTTCTGTCACCGACATCCCCGCAGCCTCCACAACAGCCGTTACCTGTGGATAAATGTCATTCCACACCTGCTGGTCAAGCGGTTTTTCTTTCGCCGGACTATCTGCATTTACACTATTCCGGGCAGTTTCTACATTGGCTATCGTAAAATCCATATCGTTCTGAATCATATAAATCATCTGTTCATCACTGATATGCACTTTTTCCTGTTGTTTTCCCTCGGATGCTGCATCGGCTCTGCCCGGCGAAACCCTTTCCTGTTCCATATACGGAACATTGACAACATATCCCTCGCTGTTAAGACGACTGGTTCCCGGCCGGTAAGCCGGCTCTCCGCCTCCATTTGCATTTGCTGCCGAATCCGTTGTGGCCGTAATCTCCTCTGTCACCGGCGTAATACTATCATCCACCGGTTCATTACCAATCAGATGATTGCGTAATTTTCCAATGGTTTCCTTTACAATATCTCCAAGCTCCTCATTAACTTCTTCCCGATGTTCTCCGGAACGAATTGTGATGACCATTCCCATCAGATCAGACAACGCTGCATTACTGACATCAATCTGCATCATGCGAAGCTTTGCAATTTCATCCGCAGTTAAATTTCGCAGGATCTCTTTCTGGTTCTCTTTTGCTTTTTCCTCATCTAATGCACCGTCTAAGTTATCCTTGATCATATCGGAAATCTGTTCCGTGTTCTGCATCACCTGTGCACTGGTTGCTGCTCCCAAATTCGCCGCCTGACCCTGCTGTTGTATACCAACTACTTTCAACGATACTTTGGAAACATCTGCCTGTTGTATTTTTAAATAAATGGTATCTCCCGGCTGTGCATTCTTTAACTCCTCGGTCGCCTTG
>CABQGZ010000868.1 GCA_902463835.1 uncultured Lachnospiraceae bacterium | reverse complement strand
CTATAATAGACACAATTGAGGAGGGTCAAATGTTGCACTTTTAATTGAAAATATTTTGTGAACATTTGACAGGATAACGTCGGAGATTCCAAAAACGGCGATTTTGCAATAAAAAAGAGCCTGCAGGGGTTGCAGGCTCAGGGAAAATCCAAACAGGTTGCATGCGTGTCAGATGACAAGATTCGAACTTGCGGGATTTGGGGTGGATTTGACGTAGTTTCGGGCTTTTTTGGGGAAGGTTGCCATTTTTGGTTGCCATTGAAAATGTAGGGATGTTGTTTTAGTGGGTTAGGAGAGTTCTTTTTTTGCTGCGGCAAGGGCAACTTCTATGGTTTTATCCATGTCGTAGTATTTGTATTCGCCGAGGCGGCCACCGAAAATGACATTGTCTTCTGCTTCTGCAAGGGCTTTGTACTGCTCATACAGTGTGCTGTTTTTAGCGTCGTTGACGGGGTAGTAGGGTTCATCTCCAAGTTTCCATTCCGAAGAATACTCTCTCGAAATAACTGTTTTCGGCAGATCGTTTCCGTTTTCATCTTTGCCAAACTCGAACCATTTATGTTCAATGATTCTTGTCCAGGGAGTTTCTCTGTCTGTGTAGTTTACAGCTGCGTTACCTTGGAAGTTTGGCTTATCAAGAATCTCATTCTCAAATCTGACAGAGCGATACTCCAAAGTACCCAGCTTATAATCGAAATACGCATCGATCGGACCGGTGTAGATTACCTTTTCAGCGAGCTTGTCCAGTTCTTCTTTGTTTTCCAGATAGTCAACATTCAGCCGAACTTCAATACCTTCCAGCATTTTCTCAATCAGCTTGGTATATCCGCCGATGGGAATGCCTTGATAGAGTGCGTTGAAATAGTTGTTATCGAATGTCAGGCGAACTGGAAGACGCTTAATGATGAATGCGGGCAGATCCTTGCAGTCTCGTCCCCACTGCTTCTCTGTATAACCTTTTACAAGCTTTTCATAGATATCTCGTCCAACAAGCGAGATGGCCTGTTCTTCCAGATTTTTCGGCTCACCAGTGATTTCTTTTTTCTGCTCTTCAATTTTGGCTGCGGCTTCTTCGGGAGTCACAACACCCCACATTTTATTAAATGTGTACATGTTGAATGGCATGGAATAGAGTTCGCCCTTGTAATTGGCCACCGGAGAGTTTGTGAATCGGTTGAAGTCAACAAAGCTTGTGACATAGTCCCATACCTCTTTGTTATTGGTATGGAAAATGTGTGCACCGTACTTGTGTACATTGATGCCCTCGACCTTTTCTGTATAGATATTTCCGCCTATATTGGGGCGCTTATCTATTACAAGCACGCTTTTTCCGGCTTTTTTTGCCTGCTGGGCAATTGTTGCTCCGTATAGGCCGGAGCCGACGATAAGGTAGTTGTAGTTCATTTTATGTATCCCTCACCGATTGCTGTACATTTTTTCATAGTAGTCCTGATATTCACCGGAAATAATGTCCTTCCACCACTTCTGATTGTCCAGATACCACTGAATGGTCTTTTTGATACCGTCTGCAAACTTTGTCTCCGGCAGCCAGCCCAGTTCGTTGTGGATCTTGGTCGGGTCGATGGCATAGCGCATATCGTGGCCCTTACGGTCGGTGACATAGGTAATCAGACTCTCCGGCTTGCCCAGTTCCTTGCAGATCAGCTTGACAATGTCGATGTTCTTCATCTCGTTGTGACCGCCCACGTTGTAGACTTCGCCGACCTTGCCGTTGTGGATGATGAGGTCGATGGCCTTGCAGTGATCCTCCACATACAGCCAGTCACGCACATTTTCGCCCTTTCCGTAAACCGGCAGCGGCTTGTCTGCCAGGGCATTGGCGATCATCAGCGGAATCAGCTTTTCCGGGAAGTGATACGGGCCGTAGTTGTTGGAGCATCTGGAAACGGTTACCGGGAGACCATAAGTTCTGTGATAAGCCAGTACCAGCAGATCTGCACCTGCTTTAGAAGAGGAGTAGGGGCTGCTGGTGTGGATGGGAGTCTCTTCGGTAAAGAACAGGTCCGGTCTGTCCAACGGCAGATCGCCGTAGACTTCGTCGGTAGAAACCTGGTGATAACGCTGGATACCATATTTCCGGCAAGCGTCCATCATAACCGCTGTGCCGAGGATATTGGTCTGGAGGAAGATCTCCGGGTTTTCGATAGAGCGGTCTACGTGAGATTCAGCTGCAAAGTTGACAACGATGTCGGGCTTTTCCTCCTCGAAGAGCTTGTACACGCCCTCACGGTCGCAGATGTCCAGCTTGACAAATCGAAAGTTCGGATTGTCCATCACCGGTTCCAGTGTGGACAGATTGCCGGCATAGGTCAGCTTGTCCAGACAAACAATACGGTAGTCTGGGT
>CABQGZ010000867.1 GCA_902463835.1 uncultured Lachnospiraceae bacterium | reverse complement strand
CCTTATAGTTGACAAATCCCCTCCGTCTCCTTTAAAATAGAATGGTAGCAAAAAAGCATCTTTAAAAGAAAAGAGGATACCTCCAATGAAAAAAGCAAAACGGATTCTGGCCATCATCGGCGTAATCTTATTGGCGTTACTATACCTTTCCACCCTGGTATTTGCCATACTGGGAAGAGACTATATGAACTGGCTCATGGCCGCCATCGCCGCCACCATCATGGTTCCGGTACTGATCTGGGCGTACGGCTTCATTTACCGTCTCATAAAAGGGGATGCTAAGAAGGATTGACCGCCTCCGCAAACCCCAGATTTTCTTCCAGTATCTGTAAGGATCGAAACCTCCGATCCAGGGTATGCTTCATATATTCATTCAAAATGCGCTCCAGGGTAAGAAGAACCTCCTGTGACACAGTGAAGGTATACAGCTTTTCCACAGGGGCTGTGATCACGAACTGCATTGCGTACAGCGCGGACTCACTGATCGGGATGGCCGCCGCGCTTCTTTTGCATCCGTCGCAGAGCACGCCCCTGCGCCCTGGGTCAAACCAGCGCAGGCCATCCTCCCTGGCGCATTCCATACAGGAGAATACGTTGGGATACTCCCCGTTGATGACCATACACTTCAGTTCATAGACACGGCGTACCAGGCGATTGGGCAAATTCTCCTTCATCAGCGCCCGCAGTGACTGGTACAAAAGCTTCAACATATGTAATTCATCCGCATTTTCTCTGGTGTAGTAATCGGCAATCTCCAGAAAATAAAATCCATAGTAGACATTTTCAAAGTCTTCCACAAGCTCCCGGAAGTAATTGGCGATGGAAGCCTTCACAATGGTATAGGAGCTCTTGCCCTCATATGCCTCGAACTCGCCAAAGGCGAAGGGATTGGCGGCAGCTACGAGAGGGCTGTTCTGCCGCCTTGCTCCCTTTGCAAAGGCTGTGATCTTCCCACGTTCCCTGGTAAGCAGTGTGATCCGTTTATCATACTCCCCAATGGGTATCGCTTCCAGTACCATACCGGTAAGCACAATGGTCTGCCCCATCCTTTTTCTCGCTCTCCTTCCCATGAACTCCGGAATATTCTCCGGCATAGCCAGTGTCATCCGCCCTGCTGTAGGCTAAGTAATCGGCGATGTGCCCTGTCCTTGTAAACTGTATCCATTCCTGTTCCGGCATATGGAATCCCCCTTGTTCTTTCGTAGTCTTGCAGCCAAAGTCGCAAAACGTGTTCCGGCTTCTGCTGCTATAAGGATAGAATTCCCATACCGCAATTCTGATATACCAGATAAAAAATGGTAATATAATTTACATTTCTTCCTCTTTATACCCAAAATTCTTGATCATAAAATCGCTGTCCCGCCAGTCCTTTTTCACCTTGACCCAGAGCTTCAGGTTCACCTTGCACTCCAGCAGGCGTTCGATCTCAAACCGGGCGTTGCTGCCAATTTTTTTCAGCATGCTCCCGCCCTTGCCGATGATGATGCCCTTGTGGGAGTCCCGCTCGCAGATGATGGTGGCGTCAATGTCCGTGATATTTTGCCCTTTGCGCGCCTTCATGCGGTCGATGGACACCGCGATGCCGTGGGGGATCTCCTCGTCCAGAGCATGCAGCGCCTTCTCCCGGATCAGCTCCGCCACGATCTGGCGCTCCGGCTGATCTGTGATGGTGTCCTCGTCATAGAACATGGGGCCATAGGGCAGATATTGGAAGATCAGATCTGTCAAAATATCGGTATTCTCGCCCCGCAGCGCGGACAGAGGCACGATCTCCGCGAAATCGTAGACCTTGCGGTAGGTGTCTATGTAGGTGAGCACCTCCTCTTTCTTCACGGTGTCCACCTTGTTGATGACCAGGATCACCGGGGTGGTGACCTTCTTTAATTTTTCGATGATATGCTGCTCTCCCGCGCCGATGAAGTTGGTGGGCTCCACCAGCCAAAGGATCACGTCCACCTCGTTTAGGGTGCGCTCAGCTACATTTACCATATATTCGCCCAGCTTGTTTTTTGCTTTGTGGATGCCGGGGGTGTCTACGAATACGATCTGCCCCTTTTCCTCATCTGTGTAGACGGTCTGGATACGGTTTCGGGTGGTCTGGGGCTTCTTGGATGTGATGGCGATCTTCTGGCCGATCAGGTGATTCATCAGCGTGGATTTGCCTACGTTGGGGCGGCCGATGAGGGTTACGAAGCCGGATTTGAAAGTGTTGGTCATAAAAAATATCCTCCTGAAATTTTACAGGGCTAGTGACGCAGAACAGCGGAGGACATATCCCACGCAAACTGGGGCAACATTCCTTATAGGTTTGCTTTGGGATATGTCCTCCGCTGTTCTGCTGGTTACTAGCTGGCTGTAAACCTACCTT
>CABQGZ010000866.1 GCA_902463835.1 uncultured Lachnospiraceae bacterium | reverse complement strand
TCTGTGGCCCGAACCTGGGCAAGCTTCTTCTTGCCTGCCAGGATGTACATGGATATCTCTTTGAAATACGTCTTGTTCAGGTCATACATTTTATCCAGCATAGCAATGTCCTTCATCAGAACCACCTGATGCTTTTCCAAGGCGGTACAGATCTGATTTACGTTCGCCTCCGCCTTATTGTATTTGGCCTTCATGCCCGCCAGCTTGTCGCTTCCACGCTTGAAAAATCCAAAGATACCCTTTTCTTCCTCCTTGTGTCAAAGCTGCGAAGCTCCGTCACCACCTCCGTGAGCATCTCGCCCACCTCGCCCAGATCCTTTGTTCTCACATTCTCCAGGGCGCTCTCTGAGAAATCAGCCATCTTCTTCTGGGCTCCAACGCCGTACTGAAGGATCAGGCTGGAATTGGTAAGGTCAATCTGCATGGCGAATTCCTCCACCTGCTTCTGCTCCTGTGGTGTCAGGCTGCTCTCGTCAAACACCGGCGTCTCCGGCTTCTTCGCCTCCGTCATCACCTTCAGCTCCTCCTTGGTGTCAGCGCCCCCGAAGGGCTCCAGCGTCAGTGTGGGAGCCGGAATTGTCTCAAAATCTTTTAATTCCTCACTCATAACAATCTCTCCTATCTTTTCATATATTTATTGCCAAATCTATGTTTCCGCTCATCTGTCAACAGACCTATGCGCCATAGTCCCATCAGGATTCTTTCTTGGGCCCAAATCCACCGTCGGTCAGGCCCTCCTGGGCCAGCATCGTCTGCAGCACTGAGATGTCCGATGAGATATCCCATGCGGCATCCTCAAAAAAGCTGTCCAGAAGATTCTCAAAGGCCTGATTGATGGTGTCTAAGGTATCCTCGATCTCCTGCTTTGATTTCTGGATATTGGGTCCCTGCACCGGCTGTGCGTCCATATCCTCGTAAGCCTTCAGCAGCTTCACCGTGGTGGGAAGATAGTAATCCATGAATCTTCTCAGATCATCGATAAGCTCCGGATGCTGCTCCACCCGCTTGAAGATCTTGTCGATGACCAGCTCCATCCGGGAGATCTTGCCGGAGATCTCCTCCCCCGGTATGGCGTCGTTGCTCCGCTTGATCTGCCCCAGATAATCTTTCCCGGTACGAATCACCTTTCTGGCCTCCGGGCTTAGGTTCGGATTGTCCCAGGCTTCCATCGGCTGTCCGGCCTTCTGTTCGACCTTCGCCTGCTCTCTCTGGGATCTGTATTGCTCACCAGATGTCTGCCCCTGCCGGTACCGTTCCTGCTGGCGCTGTTCCAAGCCTCTTACTGCCATCTGATACTGCTCGTACGCCTTATCTGTCACCATCAGGCAGGTACCCTGCCCGTCCAGATGTCCCTGCCGGAACAGACGCAGCCGGATCATCTTTCTTAAGTCCTTCAGGATATAGCTTCTGGACTTGCCGGAGATCGCCTGCAATTCTTTGATATCACAGAATTCCCGCTGTCCCAGCTGCGCCACATATTGCTTGAATCGCGGGAGGCGATCCAGCTTCTTCGCCCCTGCCGTCACAAGAGCTACGCCGCCCCCCAGGAGCAATGCGCAAAGAAATATCACGAAGCTTACGCTGCCATCCAATGTCTGGCCAGATGCCGCAACAGCCATGATGGCCAAAAGAAATAATAGAAATATTAATGCCAATGCCCCTCCCGGCACGATCAGCATGATTCCAAACAATTGTTGAATCCATGTTTTCCCATAGCGCCCATCGTATACCAGACTAGCATTTGCTCTTTTATTTGCATTTTTATTTTCACTTCTATTTCTGTTCAACTGCTGCCCCGCCCGCTCGTTGTAGCCGCGGTAGCGCTGCTGCTGATTTTGATATGTCTGCTTCCAGGTCTCCTCCCTGCTTTTGTTATTTGTCTGAAAGGAATCCTGTATGGTTCGTCCCACCTGATCCAGCGCCTGGTTCACGGTATTTCCGATGGCTTGGTTTAGTTCTTTAAAATCCCTGTTTTCTACAGCTGACTCCACGATATTTTTTACTTCTTCCCCAAGCCGGGACCAATCCTGACTGCCCATTGCTGCCTCCTGATTCTGTGTTGCCTTTGTTTCATCCTATCTCATGAATTAGATTATAAATGATTCTTTCTGAAAACGCAAGGCAAACCTACAGCAATGCCACACTATAAGTAAATTTCTGATAATTACATAAAAGCGTGCAAATGCACATAAAATAGGAATGGACTATTGCATAGTAGTTACATTTGTGCTAGAATAGCATTACTAAATTTTGTGCAAATGCACATAAAATAGGAGCGATATGATGGAAATCAAAAGAGACAGATATTTGAATCAATTGATCTTGAGAAAAAACAACGGAATGATAAAAATAATTACCGGCATCAGAAG
>CABQGZ010000865.1 GCA_902463835.1 uncultured Lachnospiraceae bacterium | reverse complement strand
CATATTACCAAATTGCTCACTCTTTGCGTTCAGCAAGTGAATCCAATCATTCAACTTCTCGTCCTCTTTCAGCTTGTTTTAACTTGTGACCCCTATATCCCATATTTCTCTTTTATTATTCTTCTGCTCTTCTCGAACCTACTGATATAATCCCCGGAAAGGCAGATATATTCCATTCCTGCCTCATCCAACAATTTCTTGATCTGATTACTGTACATCTCCCTGTCATTTTCTATCTTAACATTTCTTGTTCCATCCTGAACGAAGGCCACCGTAGGCTCCAAAAAGAAAATCAGGTCAAAGGAATTTATATGCGTGATAGCATCCGCCAGTAATTCTATATTCTTCCCATTATCTAACAAGAACTGCGCATAAAACTTTGTCGTTATGGCATCCGTATCTACAAAAAGCAGTTTGTTGCTCTGCCAGATCAGCTCTAATTCCTTCGTCTTATGCTTCAACAAAATTTCATGAAAGTCACTCGCGATCATCAAGTCTTCCGAACCGGCGAAATCGCATACCTCACGGCCAACCTCTTCCAGAAAGTTCGTATTATAGGCCAACGCCAGATTTTCCGTAAGAGTTGATTTTCCCGTACTTTCACCACCCACAAGCAATATCTTTTTTGTATAATATGGTCTGCAGATCCGCGGGATATAATCCCAATACAAAAACGGATCCCTTCTTATATCGCTTGAGCTGACCGGAATCTCGTTTCTGTCGAAATAAACCACCTTGCATTTATATAGGCGCTCATAGCGGTCAGACCCTCTATAGTCACTTCCGCAAAACACAACGTCCACCTTTGCTCCAATCTGTGTCAAAACAGAATCTCTGCCTTTTTCCCAGTATTCCGCTGTATCATACTCAGCCTTGCTGAAAGCATGATCCTCCAATAAAATCACCGCAATATTCCCCATATGCCGAAAGCTGTTCCTGAGCCACCGATAACGATATTCCATCGGTATGCTATCCCGCTCTCTCGAATAACTCAACACCACATACAGCTTTTCGCATTGGGAAGCTGCTTTTATTATTGCATTGATATGTCCCGTATGCAGAGGATCAAAGGAACCTCCATACATGCCAATTTTATACTGCATTTTGCTTCGCCTCCTTATCCCAGCGGATGAACATGAAGATCGCATTGAGTAGATATATGCTCCACATGGCTAATGTTGCGATGGTCTCCCCGCCCTGAGCAAAATTCACAGCCCACATGATAACTGTAACGATGTCAACAATGATCCACAGAATCCATTGCTCTGTCAATCTCTTCACCGACAGGATCTGAGCTGTTACTGACACCACTGTACTCATGCTGTCGATATAGGGAAGATTGCCACCCAAAGCATTCAAAACAAGTCCATACAGAGCGATTGCAAGGATCGTGAGACCATATAAGATGGCGCCCTTTTTGGGCGGCAGCTTCTGCTTTTTTACCTCACCAGTCCCATGATCCATATGCTTTCTCCATGCAAACCACCCGACGAAATTCATGGGGAAATAATAGAGCAGATTCAACATTACTTCGCCATAATAGCGCGCCCCAAAAGCGATCACCGCATAGAGCACCACATTGACGGTGCCGAACAAAAAGGATGATCGTTTCCCCTTTCCCGTGAGGATTACGCACCACACGCCGGTCAATGCCGCAAACATACTGACAAGATTATCCTTCCAGTAGATGGAAAGCCCCAGGATGACTGCTGTTGCGATTCCAATCCATATCATATCCAGGGATTTCCAGCCTGTTATTTCACTCTTTAGATATTGTTTTAATTTTTCTTTCATATTTCTTATTCTCCCTACTTTTACACTTATATTGAGCTTACATCCAAATTACAAACCGAAGAAACTCTGAACGGGTCGCATGGGAAGCGACATAATACGAAATATAGAAATGACCAGAGAGACTCTGGTCATTTCTATATTTCGTTGTACTCTCTAACGCGTCTCTTTTAATTTCTGATATTCTTCTCGTAACTGCCGCATTTCTTCCTTCAACTGCAGCGATTCCTTCTCTGCCGCATTTGCTCGGCTTTCCGCCACATCCGCTCGGCCTTCTGCTGCATCTGCACGCTGGCGTTCGCGTTCTGTGTTAATGCTTTCTCTCTCGATCCCCTTCTCTATGCCTTTCTGTATGCCAATCCTTTCTCCTTCCAGCCGCACGTAATCCTCCCGGGCCTTCTTGTCCCGGATCTCCTTCAGATGGGCTTCGTGGCGCAGACGCATCCGTTTGCTTAAGCTCATAACCTTTATCTCTTTTATTGCTTCCAACACTCCCGGATTCTTCGTATTAATCATATTCAAATCCTCCTCGTATAATAAGTTTGTAAGCAAGAAAAACAGCTTACAGACTTATTCTT
>CABQGZ010000864.1 GCA_902463835.1 uncultured Lachnospiraceae bacterium | reverse complement strand
CCACGGGCGAGTTTCTCACAGATTCACGCCCGGAGAGTCACGTTTTGGTGACGGAGAAAGCAAGGACGGCTGACAGGAAGTGCCCAAGCGCACCCCAAGGGCGGGATTCAGCCCAAAAGCCGCCTGGGTACTTTGTCCGGGGATTCGACGGATCGGGAAGAAATCTGGTCGGAGTCTCGGTAGGGGTTCTTCATTGATGCGCATTGTTTTCCGCATCGGTCTTCTTACAAGAGCTGTCCGAACGACAAAGCGGTCATAAGAAAAAGAGATTCCCACATTTTGGTAACGTGCAAAATGTGGGAATCTCTTTTCTTTGGCCGCCTAAGCGCGAAGTCGCTTTGGTACTTCTACAAGCTCAGAGATTGAACTATCCCCGCGTTGAACAGCTGCTGTTGTCGTGGTGCGAAAAAGTCAGTTTCCCTCCCCTGCGGCATTATCAGGTGGCACTAAGGCTAATGTAACCACTTCTTGCATATTCAAATAATATATATTACTTTTGCCAATGTCGGCAAATAGTCGGCATTACATAAAGGTGTTGCCTTATCTTGAATAGAAATCTGCAAAATTTCAACGAATGGGATAAGAAGCACTTCATCACCATTGTAGGTATTGGTGTCTCCACACCACTATCAATAGTTGGTGTGGAGTAGTTTATTCATTCGCGGGCTTTGCAGAGCCTCTATTCAAATAGACAAAACTCCACACTTTTTTATTGTTAGTTTCGTTCGGAGTTTGCGAAAGTAAAAAACAATGGTAATGAAAAAATTATTTTTTCTGATTCTGGCGATTGTCTGTTCAGTGGTAATCGCCAATGCTCAAAACACTTCAGGGGCCAGCAAGGTGGCTTTGAGGAATGGCACTGTCATCGAAGGGACTGTGACGACGCAAGGTGACGACATTATCGTCACTACGGCAAACGGGGATATGTTCTTTTACTCGCGTTCCGAGATTTCAAGCATAACCGCACCGAGATATTCTAATGTATCAAGAGTGGAATCATCATCTCCATCTTTGTCTTTCAGGGAATATAAAAGAGCGGCAAAGGCAGCGTGGAGAGATGTGAAAACAACTGAGTTTTGGGGAGACAATACCACTTCTATGGACTACTATCAGGGATACAGAACGAGAAAAAGACTTAGCACGATTTTCTGCTGTTCCGGAGCGGCAGTGACTTTTGCCGGAATTATATTTGCCATTGATTACGAGGCCGAAATCGAAGAACTCTTTCTTTCGCTCGCTCCTGGAAGTGCTTTACTGATCGCCGGCTGCGTACTGACGGCTCCTGCGAAGGCCAAACTCAGGCGCAGTTACGAGTATTATGACAACTATGGAAAGAGCCATGCCATCAACGTTTCCACCACACCAGTTGTGTACGCTCAAGGCGGAGCCGGATTGGGGATAAGAATCAACTTCTAATAGCCACAACACAAGGATATCAAAAAAAATCATAGAACCAATGACAGTAAATATTCTAAAACGAATCGCAGCCCTCGCGATTGTTTCCGTCGCCTTTTTCACTACAATTGACGCTCAGGACATATCTTCTCTCAAGGCTCGCAAAACAATGAATAAATACGCCAGGAAAGAGCTCGCCGAAAAAGCGTCAAAAGCCGCAAGGAAAGCAGCCAAAGCATACATCCGTGATGGATGGGAAGTCGCTCCAGGGCATCTTCCGCTTGAGAAGCAGCTTGACAGAGCATACACCATGCAGTATGAATTCGATGAATCGGGCTACCCTCTGTACCTGATGAGTGAGGCGACATCTGTGGGCCAGAATTACGATGCTGCGAAGTTTCAGGCAATGGAACTTTCGAAGTTGCAGCTTGCCGGCCAAGTATCTTCCGAAATTGTCGGCTTGGTTGAGAACACTGTAGCGAACAATGAGTTATCACCTGAGGAGGCCGTTTCAGTTCTGGAGACTGTTTCCGCCAGCAAGAACATAATCTCGCAGAAAATCGGGCGTGTGATAACTGTGGTGGAATGCCATCGCACCCTGTCGAATAAGAACAAGGAGGTGCGGGTTCAAATAGCCTATAACTCAAAGACGGCCATGGAAAGCGCAAAAAACGTCATCCGGAAGGAACTTAAGAAAAAAGGGGAGGATCTGCACGAAAAGCTTGACTCTCTGCTGAAACTTGACTGAAGCAGGATCACTCTATGTCAGCAAGATCGTTTCTGGCGTCGGCGCTTATCTTAATGTCATTGTCGGCCTATGCTCAAGGAATCAAGACCGTGTCAGGAGAATACATCTACTATCCTCCTGACACTGAGTCTTATGAACTGTCGAAGATAAAAGCATTGCAGCGTGCGAAGGAGCAGATCCTCGCAGACATATTCGGGACGGTAATCAACTCGGAGGCCACCACGGTTG
>CABQGZ010000863.1 GCA_902463835.1 uncultured Lachnospiraceae bacterium | reverse complement strand
TGGATGCGCTGATGGGACACCGTCTCCGTGGTGAGGACGCGTGGTGGGCGGAGTGGATCAGGCGTGAGGACAACTGGCCGATCATCGCACAGGTATTGGAGGGCATTATCCTTGATCCGAATCACAGTGCCCACCCGGCATACGCGCCTGCTGTGTCCAACAGCTCCCCTCAGGTATGCCATGCTATACAGAAATGCATCGTACCCGCAGACACGCCGCCGGGAAGCACCGTCACCGTAACAATACGATGTCATGACCATGATCGTGCAAATGTGCGCCTGCCGGGGCACATCCAAGTAGCTGGTAGAATGCGCTCGAGCCTGTCTCCACAGCAGTCGACCATGCCGGACATACAGGAAAAAATCACGGAGGAATACTATAACACGTTGAAGGAAGACGCACAAAAAATCTACAGAAAGGCCCAAAAAATGCGATGAAAAAGAAAAATGACCCATTCGCCGGAATCAAGATCACACCTCGCTCCGGTAAGCAGACGATCATATACGACTACCAGCCCGGTGTCAAAATTCGCGTCACATTTAATCCCACCCACGCCGCAGGATATTTGTCCCGCGGCACTATCGGACTGCTGGATCCGCAGACAGGACATCTGCTGCAAACTCACACCGACAGCAAATCGCATAGGTTTTCGGATGCGGCCACCTTGGAATTGTATATTCCTTGCCCCCGTCAGGGGGAAACGCAAGAGCAGGTCATCCGCCGCACGGTAAAGAAACGCACAGAGGATCTGATCAAGAAGTATCGCTACGCGTTGAATATGAACCTGCGTGAAGGGAAATCGCTGGCAGAAATGAGCCTGCGTACAGCGGTGGAACTATACGCAACAGACTACGTGATCGATGAAAGCCGCAGCGTTGAGCTGCGGAAAACCTATTACAACCAGCTTAATAAAATGGCGGCAGCTTTTGAGGACAAAAAATTGACAGACCTTACGTCAGGAGACTTCAAACGCTTCTGCGCATCCCATCCGCGAAAAAACGGGTTGGAATATGTCAAGAGATTATACCATTTTTTGGCAACTATCGCCCGCCAAGAGGGTGTCGCGTGTCCTGCCCAAAAGGTTCTGGCGGATTACATACGCCGCCAGGAACGCGATCTCAAAATCACAAATCGTCGTCTACAGCGGGAAGCCGCCGCTACGGATGTTTTGCCTGTGGAATACGAAGCGGTATTGGACAGCCGTTGCTGGCAGGAACTGGGTCAGCCTATGGAAGCACTGACTGTCCTATTAAAAGAAAGCGGTCTGTCGGCAAAGGAGGTATGTGCATTACAGTGGGGCGATTTGTTGTTGGATGACGCCGATCTTGAGCGTGTTTTCGTGCGTTATCGCCGGGACGATCTGTCCAGCTATACCCATGACTATACATTTCCACTTTCGCCCTATGGTGCATCATATATCAACGCATGGCGGGACTGTCTGGCGTAAAGCTATCCTGCAGAACGGCTTGCAGACAGCGCTTACGTTGTATCACAGGATGATGTGGGCCAAAAAGCCATCTCACCCGGTGAGCTGAGCAACTACATCCGCAGTACTGTCGGCGCTTATACCATCGGCTACGCCGGCCGAATCAAACTGGAAGGTATGGCGTCCGCCATGGGGGTGCAGCTGCTCCGCAATACCCGCGGCAGGCACCTCGTCGAAGACTGCGGGCTGCGGGATGATCCTGGAGCGTTGGCGTTTCTCATGCATCAATCAATGACCGGTCAGGTACAGTCCGACAGCTATCGCAGCTTTACAGACCCAACCGGTCAGCAGTACCTCTACTCGAAGCTCTGCCGGGATCGTCACGGCTGCCCGGCACCCGAGAAAGAAAATACCCGTACATCTATTGTCCGGCTCCCCGATGGGCGGCAGGAGATCCGCATCCCGCCTGTCAGTGGAAGCAGCTGTCAAGGAGACGCGCTGATCACACTGACTCTGACTAATGTGCAGCCCGGCGATGTTATTGAGGCCTATGCGCCGGACGGGTGCTTTATGGATATTGCTATCAGCCGAAGCGAATAGTATTCGCTATAGAGAACCTCCGCAGAAATTCTGCGGAGGTTCTCCTGTCCACTGTTTAACTCTCACCATTACTCCGGAACATACTCTACAATGTCCTCAATTCTGCAGTTCATCGTCTTGCAGATTTTACCGAGAACGTCCATGGTCACCGGTTCATCCTTACCCATATGCGCAAGGGCGCTCGTACTTATCCCTGCTTTTAACCGCAGTTCTGTCCGGTTTATCCCTTTCTCGATAAGCATAATCCACATTTTTTTATATGACCAAGCCATCCTGCACACCTCGCATTCCCTCATATTGGGAATTATAACAAGTAATGCTTTATATGTCAATTTAGGTATATCCTCAAATC
>CABQGZ010000862.1 GCA_902463835.1 uncultured Lachnospiraceae bacterium | reverse complement strand
TTCGCGGGAGCGAATCCACACCTTTGATTCAGCCTTATGTTCATTTAGATGGCGGCGGTTCCCTCTCTCCGGCTCATCTTGCGTGGACCCGGCTTGATGATTGGCTGCCCCAGTCTACTGCACAGCTTGGTAGCCTTGAACTCAAAACCCTTTACGTGCCTCCTATTGATGAACGCGGTTTCGCAATTCAGATGACGGTTCATAATACTTCTGAAAGCGCACAAGATGTTGTTATAGGGTTAAATGGATGCTGGGCCTCCTCTTGGCACTGTGTAAACGAGGACAAGCCGTTAAGTGGTAAAGCAACTTGTTTCCGCAGTGGCTGGAACAGCAGTTTGATTTTCGAATATCATGCAGGATTCCCGATGTTTGCCTTTGCCCCTATGGCCGATGCACAAACAGATTCTTCTTTTACCTGTTCCGATGATGGCAGTATTACTTACGATTTATCCCATCACTGTACAATTGCTGCCGATGGAACAGCCTCGGTCGTATTTTATTGGGGTCTCGGTTTCGAGGAAGTTGCTGCCGCAACAAGCGCCAAAGAGATGCTTCGGCAAACTTTCGATGTAGAACTTACAAAAACAAGAACTTGGCTTCAAGAGCGTCGTGTCACCTTTAATGGTGATGCAAAGCTCACACAACTCTACAATACGAATCTGTTCTTCTGTATGTTCTTCTCAACCGGCATTACACTCGACACCGAAGAGTTGGTGCTCGTTACCAGCAGAAGCCCCCGCTACTATGTAAGTGCTGCCTATTGGGATCGTGACAGTCTGCTTTGGAGTTTCCCTGCTATTTTGGATGCCGATCCCGAACGTGCCAAAGAAATGCTCTCCTATGTATTTGGCCGACAGCGCCGAAACTTTGGTATCCATTCACGATACATTGATGGCACTGTTTTGGAGCCGGGCTTCGAACTGGATGAGCTCGTTGCTCCTCTTCTGGCGCTTGAACGCTACATTAACAAAACCGGCGAGAAATCCATTTTGAATGATTCCGATATTGTTCAAGGCATAAGCCTCATTTTGAATCGCCTGCGGCAGCATGAAGCCGTATCTTGCAGATTGTATGATACTTTCCTGCAGCCAACAGACGATGAGCACGTTTACCCCTATATTACATACGATAATGTGCTTGTGTGGAAAGCACTTAAAGATTTGGCCCAACTCGCGCCCCAATATGCACATCTTGAAAAAACTGCCAGTGAGATTAAGGATGCCATCATGACGCATTGTGTCCAAAAGGATGCAGCGGGAAAGCCTTATTTCGGATGGTCTATTGATTTGAACGGCAGTCACGATGTTTACGACGAGCCGCCGGGAAGTCTACAGCTGCTTCCCTTCTTCGACTTTTGCAGTCCCAATGATGAGATATACCGCAATACCGTTGCAATGATTCGTTCACCGGAATACAAATACAGCTTTGCTAACAGTCCAATCAACGAAATCGGGTGTCCACACGCACCTCACCCCTGGATCTTAAGTTTAGCCAATAGCTTGCTGTGCGGGCGCGTAGAACATTGCCGCGCCATTTTGGAAAAAATCTCTATGGACAATGGCATCGCCTGCGAAAGCGTTGATGAAGTGACTGGTTACTGCACCACCGGCGAAGCTTTCGCTACCTGTGCAGGATTCCTTTGCCATTCTATCCGTGAAGCATTACTATAAAAGAAAGAAGGATGCTTTTATGCGTCAAGACATAATTTTGAAGCCTTGGCAAATTGAGCTTACGACAAATAGCACAAATGACAGTTTTGAAGAAAGCACTTTTTTCACCGGGAACGGACGCATGGGCATCCGTGGATATCTCCCCTTCTGGCAGGAAAAGCGCACCTTTGAGACAGGTTTGTTCGTTGCCGGAATCTTCGGTGAAATCAAACCCGGCATCACCGATTTTGTGAACCTGCCTACCCCCGTATGGGGAAATATCGAATGTGATGGACATCCTATTACACTTTCCTCTCCTGTATCCAGCACGCTGGATATGAAAACAGGCGTTCGCTCACAGTCTTTTTTAGCCAAAAGCGGTGAAACCACTCTAAATATTGAGCATCAGGTGTTCTGCAGTATGTCCGATCCCTCACTGCTCGTACAGCGGCTTTCCTTCTCCGCATCACGCACCTCCAATATCTCGGTACATGCAGGAATTCATACTGCCTGCTGCAACTGCCCTGTTCCGGATGATCAGGTAAAAGAAAATCACGAAACCATCAAACTTGCCGAGCCCACCCAGCATGACATGTGCAAGGATTCTGTCGATTGTACTTTCTCCATTTTAGGTACCGGCTTGATTGTAAGAGAACAGATGTTTTTCCATACTTCTTTTTCAGATTCTGAAGACTATATCTCCGATGACAGTCTTGGAAAGCAGTGGCAT
>CABQGZ010000861.1 GCA_902463835.1 uncultured Lachnospiraceae bacterium | reverse complement strand
CATCGGCAGCACCATGTATATTGGTAAGAGCTCCAACTCAGGAAACGGAGACAAATACTTCAAGGGTACCATCTCTGAGATTATGGTTTACGACCGGGCACTGAGCGAGGAAGAAGTAGCGCAGGTGAACGAGTACCTGACGAAAAAGCACCTTGAGAAGGCTGCACCTGAGGTTGAGGTAGAAAGCCTGGAAGTAATTCCGACCATTCCTGTACCGGAGTATGAGCTTGGCGAGGAGCTTGACTTTGCAGACTTTAAGGTAATCGCACATTACGCAGACGGAACAGAGGCTGAGATTGATGCAGCTGACTGTGAAATCACCGGCTTTGATTCCGAGACCGTAGACTTTAAGACCGTAACCGTAACATATCAGGGCAAATCTGCATCCTTTGTTGTTATGGTAAAGGCACCCTTAGAGCTTCCGGACAGCGACCTTGTAGACCTTCTTGCCCAGACCTACAACAGAGTGAAGGATTTAAGCACCCAGGGCGCAGCAGGTTCCGCAGTGAAGTGCTTCAAGGAAGCGCTGGCAGCAGCAAAGGATATCCTTGACAATAAGCCTGCAGCAACGGAAGCAGAGATCGAGACTGCACTTAAGAATCTGATTAACGCGACACAGGGACTTGGTGTCCTGAAGGGTGACAAGACCAATCTGGCATGGCTCATCGCGTATGCGAAGGATATGATAGAAAGAAAAGACAGCTATGTAGCCAACAACTGGGTACTGTTAGAGAAGGCCCTTGAGAAGGCAGAAGCTGTTATGGCAGATGACGATGCATTTGCCGAGGATATTAAACCGGCCGAGGATATGCTGCTTGCAGCAATCGCTGCACAGCGTTACAAAGCCAACAAAGAGGCTTTAGAGGCTCTGATTGCACAGGCAAATAGCATTGACGTGAGCAAATACACCAAGGAAAGCGTACAACTTTTTGCGGCAGCTTTGGCAGCAGCCGTGAACGTGATGAACGATGATACCTTGAGTGTAGATGAGCAGAACGTGGTTGACAATGCGGCAGGGACTCTGGCAGCAGCGATCAATGGTTTGAGACTGGCATCCACCGACGATGGCAACAAGGACGACGGCAACAAGGATGACGGCAACAAGGATGACAGCAACAAGAACGACGGCAATAAGGATGATGACAAGACCACCAATGATGGAAAAGATTCACCCAAGACCGGAGATACCATGCCTGCAGCTATCTGGGTATTGGCCGGAATGCTGGCACTCTGTGCAGGACTGGCTGTAGTTCTCAGAAAGAGAATGGGTCGTCAGGCATAAACGGAGCGTATTTTGATCAATGAAGTAGAATGTAAATGAAAAAGGATCTGCGGCAGCAGCTTATGCCGTGGATCCTTTTTCTTGTGCTAATTCGTGAGCGTACCGCCAATGGTCACAATTGCGCCGCCGGAGGCCTGGTTGCATACCCGAAAGATGTGGTTGCCTTTATATAAGAGCTTGAAGCGGATATAGATATTCATCAGCCCCATTCCGTGAAGCTCCAGACTTGGGAGCAGGCCGGTTTCATTGATGGAAGCAATTTTTTGTTCAAGCATATGGAGCTCTTCCTCTGCAAATCCGGGACCATTATCGCGGATGGAGATCTCCCAATGGGTATTGGTGAGAATACCGGATATCCGGATCTGCCAGGGGGCGCGAACCGACTTTGTTGCAAATTTTATGGAGTTTTCGACAATCAGCTGAAGGCACAGCTTTGGTATCAGTATATTCATCATGTTTTCGGGGATAAGAATCTCGTAGATCAGATCATCATCATACCGAATCTTCATGCAGTCAAGGTAGTCTTTCATGTGCAAAAGATCTTCGTGCAATGGAACCAGCAATTCCTTGTCTGAGGAGATATAGCGCAGAATCCGTGAGACGGTCTGACACATGGACGTAATCTCATCATTCATACCATCATCAGCCATGGATTGAATGGCAGATAGAGAATTATACAGAAAATGCGGATTCATTTGCGATTGAAGCGCCAGCATCCGGGACTGCATTTCCTGATTGTGCAGAGAAACTTCACGATCCATGGATGTAATTACTTTTTTCTGCATTTTTATGAGAGCCGAATACAGGGTATTCAATTCCAAAATATGTGTATTGATCTCTGGAATGGCAGGAATCTCCTGGCGATTCTCAATCACAGACGGGAAGGACTTCAGCTGGCTGTATATGGTGGTAATCGGGCGAGTTATAATTCCGGATACGAGGAAAGACAGCATAAAGGTCACGACAGCAATCACAAGGAAGATAAGCATATTTATCTTGATATGATCAAAAATCGGAGTCCATAATTGCTGGTTATTGATAGCGATTACCGATGTAAAGCTGCCTGTATTGTCCATGGTATAAAAAAGCTGTCTTTTATC
>CABQGZ010000860.1 GCA_902463835.1 uncultured Lachnospiraceae bacterium | reverse complement strand
GATGGTATGGATGCTCTTTCTGAAAGTCTATGATGCAAAAGAAGATGATTGGGAGCTAAACGAGGACAACTACGAATCCATCATTCCCGAAGAACTCAGATGGAGAAATTGGGCGAAAGCCTATAGCAACGGTCACGCTATGACTGGGGATAAGCTGCTGAACTTCGTCAACAACATTCTGTTTCCGGTGTTGAAAGGCAACGATGTAAAGGATGGTGATATGGTTCTCTATGAGGGTATCAAGGTGACAACCGATACTCCAATTAAGAAAGCCATTGTCAAGTCCACCTTCGAGGACGCCAACAACTATATGAAAGATGGCGTTTATCTTCGTCGTGACACTCTTGTAGTTAATACAAGGCGTGTCAGCCGACAACTATATGAAAGATGGCGTTTATCTTCGTCAGGTCATTGATGTCATTGACGAGATTGAGTTTGACGATGTGAAGGAAAGCCACGCTTTCGGCTTTGTCTATGAGGAGATTTTACGGGAGCTGCAATCTGCCGGTTCTTCCGGTGAGTTTTATACGCCGAGAGCAGTCACCGAGTTTATGGCATTGATGATAAAGCCGCAGTTGGGCGAAAAAATGGCAGACTTCGCCTGTGGCACCGGTGGATTTATCACTTCCTGGCTGGGACAGCTCTCCAAACAGATAACGGGTACCACCGCTCAGAAGCAGCTTGATGACAGTATTTACGGAATAGAGAAAAAGCCCTTTCCTTATCTGCTGTGCGTTACCAACATGCAGCTGCACGATATTGAAGTTCCGAATATCTATCACATGAACTCTTTGAAACACAATTTGCTGGACTACACGGACGATGACAAGTTTGAGGTGATCCTGATGAACCCTCCATACGGCGGGCATGAGGACAAGTCCATTCAGGGTTTCTTCCCTGACGATTTGGCAAGCTCCGAGACCGCAGACCTTTTCATGTCGGTCATCATGTACCGCTTGAAGAAAAACGGCAGAGCCGCTGTTGTTGTGCCGGACGGCTTCCTGTTCGGTCTAGACAACGCCAAGGTGAACATCAAGAAGAAGCTCATTTCCCAGTTCAATCTGCACACCGTTGTCCGACTTCCCGGCTCTGTGTTTAGCCCTTATACCTTAATCACCACCAATCTGCTGTTTTTTGACAACACCAAGCCCACCACAGAGATATGGTTTTATCGGGTGGATATTCCGTCTGACAGAAAGCACTTCTCCAAGACAAAGCCCATGGAGTTGAAGCACTTTGATGACTGCATTGCCTGGTGGAATGACCCAAAGGAAATTGCAGACGGCGAAAACTTCAAGGTGCAGAAGTTTACCGCCGAGTATCTGCTGAACGAACAGGGCTATAACATCGATCTTTGTGGCTATCCCCATGAGGAAGAAGAAATTCTTGACTTCATGGACACCATACGGGAGTATCAGGAAAGACGGACTACCCTCAATGCGGAAATCGATAAGGTGCTGGCAGAGCTGGAGGCTCTGCTGCCGGGAGGTGTGAGCGAATGACACCGGAACAGTTAAAGCGAGCATTTTGCAGTATGCCATACAAGGCAAGCTGGTGGAACAGCGAGCCGAAGAAGGCACCGGCGAGGAACTTTTTCAGAAAATCAAGCGAAAGAGAGAAGTGTTAATAAATTGGATGTTGGTTACTCTTGGAAGCATATTGAATAAACTTACTGATGGTACTCACAGGACCACTAAATATACCTCTACAGGAGTTAAATTTGTATCTGTTAAAGATATGAGCAACGGTTTCCTGTTGTTTGAAAACACTAAATTTATTTCTGAAGAAGAACACAAAGAATTGTTTGCACGATGCAATCCAGAAAAAGGAGACTTAATACTTTCAAAGGTAGGTACAACAGGTGTTCCCGCAATCGTAGATACTACCGAACCATTTAGCCTGTTTGTAAGTGTAGCATTGCTCAAATTCGATTGTGAATGTGTAGATGTAGATTTTTTGTATTATATGCTTATGAGTCCCCTGGTGCAAGCACAAGCCATCGAGAATATACGAGGAGTGGGAAATAAAAATTGGGTATTAGATGCTATAGCAAGCACTATGATTGTTTTTCCTCCTCTTTCCGAACAAAAGCGTATTGTCAAAAAGCTCAAGGAGCTCCTTCCATATGTTGACCGCTATGTCGCTTCCTATGAGAAGTTGGAGCAGTTTAACGCCAAGTTCCCAGAGGACATGAAGAAGTCCATCCTGCAATATGCCATTCAGGGCAAGCTGGTGGAACAGCGACCTGAAGAAGGCCCCGGCGAGAAATTGTATCAGCAGATTCAGGCAGAGAAGCAGCGGCTCATTGCGGAAAAGAAAATCAAAAAGGAAAAACCGGTGGCAGAGATTTCCGAAGATGAAAAGCCTTACGATATTCTCTATAAC
>CABQGZ010000859.1 GCA_902463835.1 uncultured Lachnospiraceae bacterium | reverse complement strand
GTCTGATTTCTTTAAGGGGCTTGTTTGCTTCGGGCACACGAAGTATAATAAAATATATCATATTTACTTCGGAGGCACGATATGGATTACATGACAACGAAAGAAACTTGCCGACGAAAGATTTAAAAGCGTAAAAAGCAAACAAAACAGACCAAAGGAGAATACTTGCGATGAATGAATATAAAATCATGGCCGTGGACGACGAGCCGGATATTCTGGATCTGCTTGAAAAGGCTTTGCATATGGAGGGCTTTCCTGTCGTCATAAAAGTCAATACAGGCATTAAGGCGGTAAATGCCTGCAAAGAAATACAGCCGGACATGATTATCTTAGATGTTATGCTGCCGGATATTGACGGCTATGAAGTGTGCAGGCAGATCCGGCAGTGTTCCCATTGCCCCATCCTGTTCCTTTCCTCCAAAAATGATGAATTGGATAAAATCCTTGGCCTGGCTGTCGGCGGCGACGATTATGTTACCAAGCCTTTCAGCCCCAAGGAAATTGCTTACAGGGTGAAAGCGCAGCTGCGCCGCATGGAATACAGGCAAAGCCCCTGCGCCAGCCAGACAATAGAAATCGGGGCCTTGACGATCGATACAGATGGCTGCAGGGCGCTCAAAGACGGCCGGGATCTGGAGCTGACTGCCAGAGAGTTTGAGATATTGCAATACTTAGCGGAAAATAAAGGACGGGTGATCAGCCGCGAGCGCTTATATGAAGCGGTCTGGAACGAGGACAGCTTCGGCTGCGATAATACGGTCATGGTCCATATCCGGCACTTACGCGAAAAAATCGAAAACGATCCTACCGCGCCCAGATATCTTATCACAATGAAAGGCTTAGGCTATAAGCTGGTAAATCCTTATGAAAAGTAAAAACAATTTCAACCCTTTCTTCCAGATGGTACTGCTCCTCTCCATAACATTATTGACCGGCATTGTCACGGCAATCGGCCTGTTCTATTATATGTTCTCCATCCCGGAACCGGAAGGAATGAGCCTCGCCCATTGGCCACAAACCTTTACAGACAATTTTTCCTCCTGGACAACCTATGAGGACGGAAAACTCACTATAGAACCGATCGGTCTTGACCGATTAGACGAATATGGTCTGTGGATTCAGTTTTTGAATGAATCTGGGCAGGAGATTTTTTCCTATAACAAACCTGCCGGCTACCCTGAAAAATATTCCGCTTCCGAACTGCTGGCTCTTAGCTCCAGCGACTATCAAAATGGATATACGATATTTGTAAACAGTCTGGAGGACTCCCAAGTAATTTGCAGCTATTGCATCGGATTTCCTTATGATATCGGAAAATATATGCTGCATTACAACGGCGACAGGGTTGCAAGGCTCTCCCCGGTGGCAAGGGGAATCATCCTTGCCGGTTTGGGCGCTCTTATCATCATCGTGCTGGTTTACGGTTTTTGGCTCTCACGGAAATTGTCAGGCATTACAAAGAGCATCAAAAACATTTCCCTCCGCTCCTACCGGCCATTGCAAGAAAACGGGATGTTTGGCGAAATCTACAGCGCCCTGAACAAAATGGACAGGGACATACACCGCGCCGACCAAATAAGCCAAGAAACAGAAACAACGCGCCGGGAATGGATTGCAAATATTACCCATGACCTGAAAACGCCCCTTTCCCCCATCAAGGGCTATGCAGAACTGCTGATCGACAGTTCGTATAAGGAGAAAGAGACCGTACAGGAATATGGCTCTATCATCTTAAAGAATATTAACTATACCGAAAACCTGATCAATGATTTGAAGCTGACCTATCAGCTTGATTCCGGCTCTATACCGTACAATCCTCAAAAAATTCTTATTACACGCTGTGTCAAAGAATGGGTAATTGATATTATCAATGATCCTGCTTTTTCAGACCGGGATATTGCATTTGAGAGTGATGTGCCCGGATTGTATGCCGATATTGATTCTGCTCTATTTCGGCGCGCCGTTACGAATCTGATTCTGAACGCCCTCACACATAACCCTGCCAAAACAACAGTAAGCGTTACACTTGACACAGACAAAAACGGCAGTATTCTGCTGTCTGTCCGTGATAACGGAAATGGACTGAGCGAATCAGAACAATCAAAGCTGTTTGAGCGGTATTACAGAGGAACAAACACAAAAGAAAAGCCGGAAGGCAGCGGACTTGGGCTTGCCATAGCGAATCAAATTATAACGCTTCACGGCGGTGCAATCACAGTAAAAAGCCAGCTGGGTATTGGAACAGAATTTATCATCTATGTTCCATGTAAAAATAGAGAAGCAGCAAATTAAGATTTCCTTATGATTGCCGGAAGGTATAGAGGTATCTTAAGGTGAAGTTAAGATAGGGAAAAGTCCAGACTAAGATGGGTGGTTTATGCTATTAAGC
>CABQGZ010000858.1 GCA_902463835.1 uncultured Lachnospiraceae bacterium | reverse complement strand
ACCCAACAGAACCTCTGAGCATAGGCCTGTGCCGAAAAAGAAAAAAGACAAGGAGAGATGACCATGGCAAACTATGATGATATTTTCAATGCCTCCGCGCAGAAGGGTACGGAGGATAAGAGCTTCGTTTCCTTCAACAAGGAGGAGTGGGCTGCACAGAAGAAGCAGGAGCGCGAGAGCGCTTTTGCCATGATTGATGAGACTGCACAGCGCATGGCAAATGACAGCAGCCGCTTCCAATCCTATCTGGATGTGCAGGCGCGTTTTGACCGCTACTCTGTGGGCAATGCGGTTCTGATCACCGCCCAGAAAGCCGACGCCACCCAGCTTTCGGATTTTAAGGGCTGGAAGAATAACGGCGTGTTCATCAAAAAGGGCGAAAGCGGAATCGTATTGCTGGAGCCCGGCGAGGAATACACCAAGGAGGACGGCACCGTGGGTGTCAGCTACAACTCCAAGAAGGTGTTCGACATTTCCCAGACGACCGCAAAGGTCAAGGACCGGCCCGCGATGAAGCGGGACGAACGGCTGCTTCTGAAAGCCATCATCCACAATGCACCTTGCCCCATCGAGATCAGCCAAAAGCTGCCGGAGAACATCAACGCGGTATATCGTCCCGACGACAAGAAAATCTATGTTAGACCTGGGCTGGAGGCCGGTGACATTTTCCGCGGCATTTCTCAGGAGCTTGCTCATGCCCATCTGGACAACGGTGCATATAAGCGCAGCGACCATGCCTTTACCGCCTACTGCGTGTCGTATCTGCTCTGCAGCCGGTACAATGTGCCGAAGGATATGTTCCGCTTTGACAGACTTCCCGAAGGATTCTCTACGATGGATGCCCGCAGTGTGAGAAACGAGCTGTCCAAGATCAGAGATGTGGCCAATGAGATCTCGTCCGACATGATGAAGGTGCTGGACAAGAGCATGAAGCCCAAGGAACGCAGGGACGAAGCGAGATAAGGAGGTGTCCCAATATGGCTGAGGAAAAGAAAGTCGTCACGCTGGACGATTTTGAGCAGCGTCTGATGGTCAGCGGCCTGATGGATTTTCGGAACGATCTTCTCCGGGACGAAAAGCCCACAGAAGACATTAACGATTTGATCCTGAAGGTCATTGATGCCCCAACAAAGAAAGAGAAACGGAGAGCCGACCGTGAGGCAAGATAAGCTCTCCAAGCAGAATGTGATCCTTTATCTTTGCGGCATAATTCCGGTTGTGTGGCTCGGCCTGTTGATTGCTCCCTGCTTAAAGGATGGATTGCCCGGACTGGTTCAGCAGTTCGGATCGGTGATGCAAAACCCATTCCAGATACAGCTTTGTGAGGACAGTGTAAAAACTGTCCTCACTTTGCTTTTGGTGTACGGGATCGCCATCGGCGTCTATCTCTCCACGGAGCACAATTACAGACGGCGAGAAGAGCACGGATCAGCTAAATGGGGCACGGCTGGTTCGGTCAACAAGAAATATGCCAACAAGGATAAGACGGAAAACAAGCTGCTGACGCAAAATGTCGCCATCGGCCTGGACGGAAGAAAGCACCGCAGAAATCTGAATGTGCCGGTATGCGGTGGTTCCGGTGCAGGTAAAACACGCTTCTACGCCAAGCCCAACATTATGAATGCGAATACTTCTTTCGTTGTGCTTGACCCCAAGGGTGAACTGCTCCGGGATACCGGCCATCTGCTGGAGAAGAAGGGCTATGAGATCAAAGTCCTTGACCTCATTGATATGGAGAAAAGTCATTGCTACAACCCATTCGTGTATATCAGCAGCGATGATGATATTCAGCGGCTTACCACAAACCTCTTTAAGAATACAACACCCAAAGGATCTCAGACACAGGACCCGTTCTGGGATCAGACGGCAGCGATGCTGCTCAAGGCCCTTGTCTGCTATCTCCATTATGAGGCTCCGCCCGATGAGCAGAACTTCTCCATGGTCATGGAGATGATCAGAGCCGGCGATGTAAAGGAGGACAACGAGGAGTATCAGTCTGTTCTCGATGAGCTGTTTGAAAGATTGGAGGAAAGGAACCCGGAGCATATCGCCCTCAAGTATTATCGGGCGTATCACTCCGGCAGCGCTAAGACGCTGAAATCCATCCAGATTTCCCTTGTCTCCCGTTTGGAAAAGTTCAATCTGGATTCGCTGGCCGGCATTACCCAATGCGATGAAATGGATTTGGGGCAAATCGGCAAAAAGAAAACGGCGGTATTCGCCGTAATTCCCGATAACGACAGTTCCTTCAATTTCATCGTGGGTATGCTTTATACCCAGCTGTTTCAGCAGCTCTACTATCAGGCCGACTCCGTTCACGGCGGCAGATTGCCCGTGCATGTGCATTTTGTCATGGACGAGTTTGCCAATGTCGCTCTGCCGGATGAGTT
>CABQGZ010000857.1 GCA_902463835.1 uncultured Lachnospiraceae bacterium | reverse complement strand
GTCTAAGACGCTCAGGAGAGCCTTCGCGCCTAAGACTTCGTAAGCATCGGATTTCACCTCCATTAGGAACGCCCCTGCATTGTTTGCTTTGGGCTATGGTTCTCCCGAATCTGCTGTTTTGCGGCAAGCTGTAGCTATAACACTCTGCGATATCTGCGCCAAACCTGTGAGACGATGAGCTACGCGGACTTCTAGTATTTGTATGTACAAGTACCTGAGCCCGCGCTTTTTACGTGTTCGTATAATTTTTTCTTGAATAACGCCATATTTCTATGGATGCGTGGGCTCATACAATATCACTAGTACAGCGCCCCGAAGCCCACGTAGTTCGCTTCTTCCATGGTTTGACACAGGCTTTGCAGCTCAGCAGTAAGTACAGCTTGCCGCAAAACAGCCGCAAATGTAATTATCTCTTACTGTGTCAAACCATCATTTATATAATTTATGAGGCCTTCCGCCGCAATAATTTTCTGCATGAATTCCGGGAAAGCCTGCCCCTGGTAGGTCTCGCCCTTGGTCACATTGGTGATGACTCCGCTGTCGAAGTCCACCTCCACCTGGTCTCCTTCCTCGATCCCTTTGGCAGCCTCCGGGCACTCGATGATCGGAAGCCCGATATTGATGGCGTTCCGATAAAAGATCCTGGCAAAGGTCTCAGCGATGACACAGCTGACACCTGCAGCCTTGATGGCAATGGGCGCATGCTCTCTTGAGGAGCCGCAGCCAAAATTCTTGCTGGCCACGATCAGATCGCCCTCTGCAACTTTATTTACAAAATCCTTGTCGATATCCTCCATGCAATGGGTGGCCAGTTCCTTGGGATCCGAGGAATTCAGATACCTTGCGGGGATAATGACATCCGTGTCCACATTGTCGCCATATTTAAATACACGTCCACATGCTTTCATTTTTCATTTCCTCCTTACATTTCCGGTCCGGATAACTTTCCGGTGATAGCGCTGGCCGCTGCCACAGCAGGACTTGCCAAATAGATCTCAGAATCCACATGCCCCATTCTTCCCACGAAGTTCCGGTTGGTGGTGGATACACAGCGCTCGCCTTCCGCCATAACGCCCATATAACCGCCAAGGCAGGGACCGCAGGTTGGTGTGCTCACAATGGCTCCGGCTTCGATGAAATCACGGAGCAGTCCCTCTTCCATGGCGTCCAGGTAGATTTTCTGGGTGGCAGGGATCACGATACAGCGCACGCCCTTCGCCACCTTCCTGCCTCGCATAATGGCCGCTGCTGTCCGAAGATCATCCATTCTTCCGTTGGTACAGGAACCAATCACCACCTGGTCGATCTTAATGTCTCCCACCTCGTCAATGGTTCTTGTGTTTTCCGGAAGGTGCGGGAAGGCAACCGTAGGCTTCAGCTGACTTAAGTCTATGGTGTACTCCTCGTCATACTCTGCGTCCTCGTCCGCTTCATATACCACATAGTTGCGTTTGGAATGCTCCTCCATATAGGCTCTTGCAAGATCATCCACCGGGAAGATACCGTTCTTTCCGCCTGCTTCAATGGCCATATTGGCAATGGTGAAACGATCATCCATGGAAAGATACCGGATGCCTTCACCCACGAATTCCATAGACTTATACAGCGCGCCGTCCACACCGATCATGCCGATGATATGCAGGATCACATCTTTTCCGCTGACCCATTTGGAGGGTTTTCCTACGATATTAAACCGGATCGCTGCGGGGACCTTGAACCAGGCCTTCCCAGTCGCCATGCCTGCTGCCATGTCCGTACTTCCTACACCGGTAGAAAATGCGCCCAGAGCTCCATAGGTGCAGGTATGGGAGTCCGCACCGATGATCACATCCCCCGCCACGGTAAGTCCTTTCTCCGGCAGCAGGGCGTGCTCAATCCCCATCTCTCCCACATCAAAATAATTACTGATCTCATGCTTGCAGGCGAACTCCCTCACACATTTGCAGTGCTGCGCCGACTTGATATCCTTATTGGGCACAAAATGATCCATCACCAGCGCGATCTTATCCTTGTGGAACACACCGTCCACCTTCATCTTATCCATCTCATGAATGGCCACCGGCGAAGTGATGTCATTTCCCAATACGAGATCCAGATCCGCCTCGATCAACTGCCCTGCGCAGACGGTGTCAAGTCCTGCATGGGCTGCCAGAATCTTCTGTGTCATTGTCATTCCCATCTTCTATTTCCTCCTGCTATTTTCTTATTTCTTTCCTATTGCCATTCTACCACAAGATGTATTATAATAGAAATACATATTAAATATATTTATCATGAACTGTAGTTATAAAGCTACTGTTCACGCAATGCCAACACAGAACGCATTCATACGTTATTACAGAAAAACTTTTCCAACATCACGAAAGGAGCACTCCCCCAATGAATCAGAA
>CABQGZ010000856.1 GCA_902463835.1 uncultured Lachnospiraceae bacterium | reverse complement strand
CGCCTCGAGATAGCGGCGGGAGCCCTCCGCATACAGCACGCCGAGCGAGAGCGACGACTTGCCGGACCCGGACACGCCCGCAATGCCGACGATCTTCCCGAGCGGGATGTCAACGTCAATATTCTTGAGATTATGGACTTTCGCCCCGCGGATCAGCATTTTATCGATCATGGTTTTTACTCCGGTTTTATGCTTTTTCTGTTTCTTTTGGGATTTCGGCAAATTCTTCTCAAAAAGTCTGCCGCTTGTCATTGTACCATGACGCCGCCGGAAAGAACAGGCACTTTTTATCGAAAGAGTTTCTCCCCCTCCTGCCGCCTGTTTTCCGGGAAAGGCCCGCATGTTGGAATTGTTAATTTTTAAAAACACCTCTTGCAATCTGCATGTATCCTGCTAAAATATGCGTAGCTTGCTACATAAATCAGGAGGTGAGGAGTTGGTCACGTTTGGCCGCGTCTTCCGCAGTCTGGACTGTGCACTGAGACGGCGCATGGACCAGGCTCTTTCGGGGATGGATCTGACCTTTTCGCAGGGACACATCATGGGGTATCTTGCTCACTGCGATACGCCGCCCTGCGCCAAGGACATTGAAGACCGGTTTCATTTAAGCCACCCCACCGTATCCGGGCTGCTGTCCCGTCTGGAAAAGAAGGAATTCATCGCCCTGCGGGAGGATCCCGACGACCGGCGGCGAAAACTGGTTTACATTTTGCCCAAAGGCCGGCAGTGCAATGAGACCATGGCCGCCGTGATACAAAACGGCGATAAGAAGCTTCTGGAGGGCTTCACTCCGGAGGAAACAGCGCAGTTCCTGAATTTTCTTTTTCGGGCACTGCACAATGTGTCTCCGGATTTTGATCCGAAAAAGGAGGAATCGCAAGAATGATAAAACGTTTCGCCCAGTGCCTGCGCGAGTATAAGTGGACGGCACTGGTCAGCCCCGTCTGTATGATCGGCGAGGTCGCCATGGAGGTGACGATCCCTCTGGTCATGGCGGATCTCTATGACTACGGCATCGCCATGAGCAATATGACCGTTGTCTGGCAGAAGGCCCTGCAGCTGCTGCTGTGCGCGCTGGCGTCCCTGCTTTTCGGCTGCCTGTCCGCAGACTATGCGTCCAAGGCCGCCACCGGCTTTGCGAGGAATGTGCGCCACGACATGTATTACCGTGTGCAGGATTTCAGCTTTTCCAACATCGACAAGTTCTCTTCGGCCTCGATCGTCACAAGGCTGACCTCCGATGTCGCCACCATTCAGATGGCGTTCCAGATGATGATCCGCATGGCCATCCGCTGCCCGATGATGCTCATTCTCGCAACGGTATCCTCCCTGCGCATCAGCCCGAAGCTCAGCACCGTATACTTCATCGCCATCCCGCTTCTGGCGCTTGTATTGCTGGGCATCATTCCTCTGGTTTTCAGGATCTTCGATCGGGTGTTCAAGACCTATGACCGGCTGAACACCGTTGTGCAGGAAAATGTTCACGGCATCCGGGTCGTCAAGAGCTTTGTTCGGGAGGACAAGGAAGTCAGCAAGTTTGAGGCCATTTCCAAGGCCATCTACGATGATTTCTGCAAAGCGGAGCACATTCTGGCGGTCAACGCTCCGGCCATGCAGATCTGCGTATATTCCTGTATCCTTGTCATCTCCTGGGTGGGCGCCAAGATGGTGGTCGCCTCCGGCAACAACGCGGCGCTGGGGCTGACCACCGGCGAGCTCAGCTCCATGTTTACCTATACCACCCAGATCCTCAGCAGTCTGATGATGCTTTCCATGGTTTTCGTTATGGTCACCATGGCGCAGGCTCCCCTGCGCCGCTGCTATGAGATCCTGACGGAGAAACCGGATCTGACATCGCCCGAAAACGCCGTCCGTGATGTGCCCGACGGCTCCATCGACTTTGAAAATGTTTCCTTCCGCTACTCGCAGAAGGCCAAGCGGCCCGCGCTGCAGGACGTGGATCTGCACATTCCCAGCGGCTCCACCGTCGGCATACTGGGCGCTACCGGTTCCTCCAAGAGCACGCTGGTGCAGCTGATCCCCCGGTTGTACGATGCGACCGAGGGAAGCGTCCGGGTCGGCGGCATAGATGTAAAGGATTACGATCTGGAGGTCCTCCGGGACAACGTGGCTATGGTTTTGCAGAAGAACACGCTCTTCTCCGGCTCCATCAAGGAAAACCTGCGCTGGGGCAATGCCGGCGCCACGGACGAGGAACTGGTCCACGCCTGCAAGCTGGCCTGTGCCGATGAATTCATCACCGGCTTCCCTGACGGCTACGATACCCATATCGAGCAGGGCGGCAGCAACGTTTCCGGCGGTCAGAAGCAGCGCCTGTGCATCGCCCGCGCGCTGCTGAAAAAGCCGAAGATCCTGATCCTGGATGATTCCA
>CABQGZ010000855.1 GCA_902463835.1 uncultured Lachnospiraceae bacterium | reverse complement strand
ATGAGGTGGCCCGGATCGATCGGCTGCCAAACGGCGTGCAGGCTGCCATCGAGGTGGCCCTTCCGGGGCAGACCATCCGGATGCTGTCCAATCCTTATGGCATCGCCACCCTGCTGGAGCTGAATGCGGAGGAGACCCGCACCGTCACCCCTATTGCCAAGAGCCTTGTGGGCAAGCGGAGCGCTGTGGTCTTAAAGACCCCCGGGGGAAATGTGAATGAAAATGTCCTTCCCGCAGGAAGAATCTTCCTTGCTGCAGACCGTGAGATTTCGATTTCCCTGGACGAGGGTGCGGAAAAGATCATGCAGGCGGTGGAGGAAGCCGGTGAGATCCGTGATATCAGCGGGCAGCCGGACACCAATGTGGGCAACATGTTTTCCCGGATCAAGCAGGGAATGGAGAGTGTGGATACCACGGAGGGAGCGGACATCCGCATCACAGATATTCTGACGGTGGACACGCTGGCTCCAGTGCTAGTCTCGGGAGCCCTGGCAGGGGAGGTATGTCTGGAGAAAGCGGTGGGCATTGCCGCCATGGTGAAGACCCAGAAGCTTCCCATGCGTGAGATTGCCGCCAGGCTTCACGAAGAGCTCAGCGTAAAGACAATGGTGGCGGGAGTGGAGGCAGTCATGGCCGGTCTTGGAGCCCTGACCACACCGGGCGTCAAGCTGCCCCTGGCCATTCTCGACATGGGCGGCGGTTCCACGGACGCAGCCATCATCCGGGAGGACGGCAGTGTGGAGACTACCCACCAGGCGGGCGCCGGAGAGCTGGTATCCATGCTGATCGAGACAGAGCTGGGGCTGGGAGACCGCCACATGGCGGAGCAGATCAAGCGGTATCCATTGGCCAAGGTGGAGAGTCTCTTCCACATGCGCATGGAGAACGGACAGATGACATTTGTGGAGGATTCCATTGATCCCCGGTTCTATGGCAGAGTGGTGCTTTTGACGGAGGAAGGTCTGATCCGGATGGAGCAGGACATCCCCATGGAGAAGATTGCCCAGGTGCGCCGGGAGGCAAAACGCAAGGTGTTTGCCACCAATGCCATCCGTGCCTTACGGAAGGTGGCGCCGGAGCACAACTTAAAGCGTATCTCCAATGTGGTTCTTGTGGGGGGATCGGCGGAGGACTTTGAGATTCCAGACATGCTGATGGAGGAGCTTAACAGCTATGGCATTGTCTGCGGACGCGGAAATATCCGCGGAAGCCAGGGACCCAGGAATGCAGTGGCCACCGGCCTGGTGTTGTCATATATAGGAGAAAAGCAATGGTAGTAAAGAAGCCATCCATATTCATATATACAGAGGAACCCAACCCGGAAGTGCAAAAAGAAATCTGTGCGGGCATCGAGGAAGAGGGCGTTTTCTATGAGATCCATAAGGAGATGAAATCAGACGTCAGAAAGCTGGCATATCGGGCGGCCCAGGATTCTATCCTGGGCTCCGGCGTAGGAATCTGCGGTGCTAAGATTGCTTTTACCATGCGCGGATTGAAAGAGGAAAACTGCGTAGAATACTATGAGAAGCCGGATGCCGGGCAGAGCCGGAAGCTGGGAGCCAACAGCGCGAGAGCCATCAAGAAGCAGCCGCTGCGATAGAAGGAAGCGGCTGTACCAGCGAGAGCAAATTTAGAAATGCGGTTTGTGCCGGAGTAAGGGGAAAGGAATGCGTGATTACGATGAAAATTTATACGAAAACAGGTGACCAGGGAACCACCTCCCTGATGAACGGGATCCGTGTATCCAAGTATGACGACCGGATGGAGCTTTTAGGCACCATCGATGAGCTCAGCAGCCAGATCGGTCTTGCGAAGGTGGTGGCGGAGGCATCCCTTAAGGAACGTCTCTCCCGAATCCAGAAGGATCTGATCCAGATGATGGCTCAGATCGCAGCGCCTGCAAAGAAAGAATATCAATTCACAGAAGACAACGTCCGCTTCCTGGAGCAGGCCATTGATGATCTGGAGAATTCCTTCCCCAGAACAAAGGCCTTCATCCTGTACGGAGGCTGTGAGCAGTCCGCCAGACTGGACGTGGCCAGAGCCGTGGCCCGCAGAGCGGAGCGGAGATTCTGGAAGGTGGCAAAGGGCTACAACACCGATCCCATGGCCATGCAGTATATCAATCGCTTATCCGATTATCTGTATATGGAAGCCAGATATGCAGACTACAATGGGAGTAAATGACAGGTGATAAGGCAGCCTTTTTCTGAATTGTTCCTATAGCAAAACTAATTATCAGAAATATTGAATTACGATAAAAATCTATTGACAATGGAATAAAAACGCGCTATAATACCTCCATACAAAGAACAAGTATGGAGGTATTTTCTTATGGAACAAAAAAGAATCGCGAACAGACTGAAAGCATTTTCTCTTGCGGTAGCTACGGT
>CABQGZ010000854.1 GCA_902463835.1 uncultured Lachnospiraceae bacterium | reverse complement strand
ATAGTATATAGTCCATGTCACAAAAAAACCATTTGGTCCATTTTGCCACCATTCGCTTGGCGGATTTTCCGTTGTTTCTGTCAAGTCCCGCCCAGTCCAATCTCATTCCGGGTCAAAAGTAGATCAAAGGCATTTCTACAATTGCGTAGAATGAAATATATCAGCTTACTGCATTATGATTTGGTGGACTATCCCCGAAAACGGCGCTTCATTTCATCCGCAGGGAGTGTGCCAAGCTGCCCGTCTTCAATCGCATATATCTCATCGCATAGAGTTTCGATGTCCTCATAATTGTGGGAGGTCATTAGTATTGTTTTCCCCTCTGCGTGCAAGGTGCGGATAATTTCTTTTACATCGTTATAGGTCTTGTAGTCTAATGCGTTAAACGGTTCATCCAGGACAAGAATATCCTGCCCCTCCATGATTGCTTGTGCTAAACCGAGTTTTTGTTTCATGCCGAGAGAATAGTGCTCAACCTTGGTGCGATCTTCCGGGTCAAGACCGACCTTCTTCATAGCATCACGAATTTCTTGATCACCAATGACTCCCCGAATCCCTGCCAGATACCGCAGATTCTGTAATCCCGTGTCTAAACTGATAAAGCCGGGCGAATTGATTAGTACCCCCATGTTTTCAGGAAAGTCTCTGCTGTTGCCCAACGCTTGATCACGCACAGAAACAATTCCACTATCCGGCACAAGAAAACCACAAATAATCTGGAAAAGGACAGATTTACCACTTCCGTTAGAGCCGACAATTCCAACCGTATGTCCAGCCTCTACCGAGAGTGAAACATCCTTTAGAATCACTCGCCGTAAAAACGCCTTGCTGACTTTATCTATCTTGATAATTGTACTCATCGTTTAACCTCCACTTTTCCAAAGAGATACCGAGCCCCATAGTACCAGATCCAAGTCAACAGGATCAAATTGCAGACAACGAGCTCGACTGTCGTTGTGACAGGCAGAGATGTTCCACCCGTACCCTCAATACGCAGGCGCAACAAGCTTGATGCTCCGACTGGAAGCCACGGGATCGGCAGCAGACTTAGAAGATGCAGTAAAACAATGACCAGAAAACCAAATGCAGGATTCCTGTTTAAGCAAAGGAATAGGAAAATTACAAGAAACTGAAACCCCATATCAAGAAATCGGAGCATAGTTGCCTCTAATACCAGCTCTACGGGAACAGCATAGTTCAAAGCAAAAATTGGAATGACCTCCGCCATCAACAAGCTCCCACAACAGCAAGCTATCCATTCCGCCGATACACAGAGTAATGATCGCAACATATTGTTCCGCCGCTTTGATCGTATCATCAGAAAAGCCGAGTTTTCGCTCGTTGCCTGTATAAGAAATCGGCCCACCGGCCATAAAGGGAGCAGCTCCGCCAGTAACAATGCCATAAATCCGAGCGGATAGAAATATCCTGTGCCATGTCCGGCCAGCAGCCGAATGACCCACTCACGACCATCGATTGGAACTCCGCCAGAACACCAGACCCACCCGACCAGCAAAGCGAGCAATATGGCAAGCACAAGAAAATTACTTGCAGAGAACAGAATATGCCGATAATACGCAGGTAGCCCTTTGGATATGCGGTGATGATGCGCAGCACTTCGCCAACCACCTTGTATGCTGCAAATAACTGTTACGACAAATAGAAGCGTTACTATGACAGTCAAAGGGAAGCGCCAGCCCGCCGTCAGATTATGAAGCAACAAGACCCAATGGTTGATTCCGGTCAAATAGCAAAAAGGCGGTCTGGACATGATAGGCAATTTAATGCTCAAAATGGTGAGTATATAAAGTGCCAGCAAGACTTTGATTGCCTTTTGGCGTTGTAGGAAGTGACCGAGCCAAAGAGTCAACAATGCAATCAGCCAATAGCCCATCAACATATATACTGCGGCACAGAATACGGCTACCCATGCTCCTGGGAAGCTCTTGACTAATAGCGGAGCAATCTCTTTAAGTAAGCTGCTTCCTGAAAAATTGTCCCATCCTTGCTTTATGACGGAAAGCCCCGCGCCAGTCACAAATAGAATGGTTATTTGCCCCAGCCATAGGCCGCTGCATAACACGCCGAGAGATCTCCATTTCGACGTGAAGTAATGCTTGTATGATCCATAGCGAAGGACAAAGATGATTGGGTCATCTTCCATAACGCTCCCGCAAAAAAACAGCAGTATAGGGAGAATCGCAAATATGAAATAATACTGGTTATATAGCAACGATAGTATGTGGCTCGATAGAGCAGAGCACATACTTGTTCGGCGGCTCAACCCAAAGGCTAAAGAGAAGCCCCAAAACAGCAGAGGTTTTCCGAAGCCGATTTGCCGACAAAGTCTCTTAGTCATAATCTCTATATCGTACAGAGTTTCAATTGTTTCCCAAAAGAG
>CABQGZ010000853.1 GCA_902463835.1 uncultured Lachnospiraceae bacterium | reverse complement strand
TACGGATTACGTTGCAAGGCAGGAAAAAGACAGTGAATAAGCGGAAGAAGGTGAGAGAAAATGAAGGACATGGGCCAGCAGGAGACGAGAAGTCTGCCGGAGGATGTGGATAAGATCTTCCATGAGATGACCCATATATTAAATGCGAACCAGGTGCTGCTGGCGGAGGCCAAGCGTCTGCAGAGCCAGATGAAGCAAGCGGTGACGGAGCAGCCGGCAACGAAGCAGGGAATGCTGGCACCGATGGAGAAAATCCCCGCCCAGGAGTCAGATCTGGAAAAGCGGATGGCGGAGCTGGAGAAGATGATGCGTCAGATGGCGCTGGTGGTGTCGAAGAAGATGACGCAGTCGGAACAATCGCAGTCCCCGGCTGCGGATCTGGAGGAGCGGATTCGCCACCTGGAGGAACTGACACAGAAAGCTACAGAGGAGCTTCCACCGGCAGAGAAAACTGTCCAAGGGAAGCGGCTCCATGGAGAGGAATTGCGGGAGAAAATACCCCAGGAAAAAGAACTGAGGGAGAAACTGCTCCAGGAAGAGCAAATCCATGAAAAAGAGCTTCGGGAAAAGCTGCCGGAAGAGACGCCGCCCCAGGAGATCGTCCAGGAAATATCGCTACCCTATAAAAAGACTCCAGAGAAAGAAACACTCGAAGGAGTACCGCCTCCGAAGACAGATCCCGAATCAGAAAAATGCAAAGAAGAACCACCCCCGGAGACAGTATCGGAACGGGTACCGAGAATGGAAGAGCCCAGAGAAGAACGAACCAGGGAAGCACTACCCAGAGAGACCGTTGACAGATCGGAACTGTATGAAGAGATCCCAACGGTCAGACAGATAAGGAATCTGCCGCAAGATCAGGTTCCGTTCAAAACCCAGCCGGGCAATTCCAGAAACAGTCGGAAAAAGACACCATCAAAAAAGAAACTGAGAAAACAAAAAAAACAGATCATTTGGGACGTGCTGTTCTACGTCGTACTGGTCTTTTTTGTGGTTGGCGTATTTCTGGCAAAAGGAACCGGGGGAGACGGCCAGGTGAGGACCATCGCGGGCTATTCCGCCTTCACAGTCCTAAGCAGTTCCATGGAACGGGAGATCCCCAAAGGCTCCCTGGTGATCACGAAGCATGTGGATCCAGGAACGCTTCGGATCGGGGATGACATCACCTACATGGCGAACCAGACTACCACAGTGACGCATCGGATTATCGGGATCATCGAGGAGTATGAGGACACCGGAGGCCGGGCCTTTGAGACAAAGGGGATCATGAACGAAAACCCGGACAAGAAGCCTGTCATGGCGGTAAATGTGGTGGGGAAAGTAATCTATCACAACCTTACGCTGGGAAAAGTCCGGGATTTCATCTGCGATTACTGGGCTGTGATCCTGTTTCTCATGGTGCTGGTAGGCGCACTGTTCCGTGTACTGCGGGTGCTCCTGGGAAGAGAAAAAAGAGAAAGGAATGATGAAATGTGAAAAAAACAGAAATGAATGACAATAGTCAGAAAATTCAGGGGGGGGGTAAAAAATCTCATGAAAAATAAGAGGAAAAGAATGGCAGCTCTCGCAGGGATAATGGCTGTGGTGATCGCATCCGGCGTAACCTACGCCTGGCAGTCCATCAGCCAGACCGCAGTGAATGAAGCGGCCAGTGAAGCCAATAACCCTGGGTGCCGCCTGCATGATGATTTCGATGGGAGAAACAAGGATATCTATGTGGAGAACTTTACCGATCCCACCGACGGTATGAAGATCTATGCCCGTGTCCGCCTGAGCGAATATATGGAGCTTGGGCATGATGCAGGAAGGAAGTTCGATGATCCGGCCCGGGAGGTAACGTCCGTGATGCCGGGAGCGAGGCTGGAGGATAAGAAAACCTGGCATATCTATGTACCGGAGGATCCGGAGAATCTCATCCACAGTCAGTACTGGGAATTTGAGACAGGCGGAAGCACTGTGTTCATGCCCACCTTCAATAAGAACAGGGACAGCCTGGCCGCAGACATCAACGGAACCTTTGCAGGGCCGGACGGCGACCCGGAGACCTGGAAAGACCGCTATGAGGACTACGTGGAATATACATCCGGACAGACCAGAACCGACAACGCTATCTATGACGCAGATGATAACGATGTGGATGAAGGAGACGACGGCGTAGAAGGGATCAACTTCACCACCCAGGAGGAGACCCATACAGCCAAAGAGACTCAGAGCGGCACAGTCATCACCATGGCGGAGTGGAAGGCAGCCGGAGCCAATCCTGGTAAATACTGGGTGTATGACACCGACGGCTGGGCCTACTGGGCGGAGGCCATCTGGCCAGGAGAAGCCACGGGGCTTCTGACAGACGGACTGATCGCAAAGACGGATATCAGAGACAACTGGTATTATGCAGTAGACATC
>CABQGZ010000852.1 GCA_902463835.1 uncultured Lachnospiraceae bacterium | reverse complement strand
GTGCCGACCAATGCGGCTACCTGGACAGCGGCACCTACCCCAAATTCTCCGGCTGCGTCTTCGGAATGCAGTGGTTCCAGCAGCGTGGCCTCTGGCTGGACGGTTCCACAGAACCAGCCCCGGGAATGCTCATCTTCTTCGACTGGGCCACCCAGGACGGTGTGCCGGACCATGTTGGGATCGTGGAGAAGGTGGAGAATGGGACGGTCTATACTGTGGAAGGCAATTCAAGGGATATGTGTAGACAGAAGCAGTATTCCCTGGGGAGTAGTGTGATTCTTGGGTATGGGATGGCGGCAGAATAAAACTATAGACAATCAATACTTGCGCCCAGCAGTTCATATAAATTGCTGGGCGTATCTTTTCTATTATTCAATCGCCTATTTTGTGCCGAGCCGTAGAAATACTTCTCCGTCCTCGTCAACCACAATGTGCATAGGCTTGATATTTAACATCCTTCTATTTATTGCGAATGTTTGTTTGAATTTACCAATTGAAAGTAGTGCCTCTGTGTGATATATTGTGTCTAAAGGAGTGATGCGTAATGACCGGAGCGTATAAGCTCAATGACGTTGCCTATATGATAGAAAGTAATCACTATATCCGCGAGGGTAAAATCATTCACATCAGCGGTGATTTAATTACATTCAAGTTTCTGGATTGTATGGGGGCTGCAACAAAAATAAAAGCCCACAGGCTTTACCCATCAGAGGAAGCCGCTCTTGCCGCCATCGGTAAGAACAAAGTTGAAATTCCCAGCAGCCATATGATGGCAATTCGTGGATAAATCGTCTATACACAAAGTCAAGACTTGTCTTTCTTTATTTCCATGCTACAATAGTCTGCAGTTCGCACATAAAGGAGCGCAGGACATGGTGACAGTAACACATACCCTTGAAGATTATATAGCCCAGGCGATGCCCGCACTGACGGAGATTCCAGGATTTACAGCACTTGCAAAAGCGGATGGTCAGGATTATGATGCGTTGGCCGCAGAATATCCTGATGCAGTATTCGCCTTGATGATAGCGAATAACCTTTTCCACCATGACCGGGAGATTTCCGAAATCACCCAGCAGGCGTTCTTCTCCATTATGGATGGCATGGACATTCCATCTGTACGCCGCCAATATGACCGCCGCACGGATTCCTATTTCCAGACACATTCATGGGATGACTGAGTATGAATACACCTTATTCAAGTGCTGGCAAATCTTTTAAGGATTTGAAGCAGGCACAGAAAGCCAGGATTACAGATTATATGTATCTGGAAACCCAGGATTTCGTCTCTGCAAACGGACGAATGCCGGTCTCCGTTGAGGACTGTGAAACGATTGTACAAAAGGTCTGCGGTCACATCAACATTCAGATTTCCTTTGACGAGGTTTACAAGGAATATCGTAAAAAGCACCTACACATCATTGAACGGTTGGAAAGCAACGGCTTACCAGAGCATATCCATTCTCACGCAGAAATAAAGGCACAGCAACAAAAACGTGCCACACGACATCCAAAGCACAAGTCCCAGGAGCAATCCTTAAAATCTCTTGATCCTCAAATTGTGGATCAGGATGATCGCTTCTTTTACATTGCTGGCTACACTTCCGGTGGAGCGCCTTATGGTGTGACCTGGGAAGAAATGGGCCTGGAGCCATGGGAGGAGCTGGAATAGTATGATGAAAAAATCTCAAAAGTTCAACCTGCAAATCCGAAATTGAAGGTTTCTTTCGCCAACTCGACAACCTTATCACCCTTCATCAGTGTAAGCCGACTTTGCTATATCTGGCAAGACCTGATTTATCAGCACACAATGACCGGCCTCCTCCACAATTTCTTGGCTACAGCGTAAGTTGACCATTGTATGAACGCCTAGAGATTCCAGGCTATAAAACTCCAAAAATAGAAACCCACGCATACTCTTGCCCGTACAAAAGCAAGGGTTATGCGTGGGTTTTGCGTCATCTGAAAATTTTCCGTTAGTCCGCTCTGGTCATACACACCGCTGTCATTCGGTTCTTGCGAAGCGGATCGTTACCCGGTTCTTGCCGCCGAGGGTGCAGGTAAAGAGGGTCAAATCCCATTCTCCTTTTTCCATGGCCTCCGGGTCTGTGCCGGAGAGGATTTCTTGTGCAGTCATGCGATAGGTGTAGGCGTTGCCTTCCATATCCGTAAAGACGGCCTCATCTCCGACTTTCAGCTCCGTAAGTCTGCCAAAGTGGGTGCTGTAGTTGTGGGCGCAGAGGATCATGTTGTCCTGATACACCGAGCCCATGTAGCGGCAGGGGGCGACCCGCAAGGCCGGATAGCTCCATTCGGCAATCACCGGCAGTTCCAGGGACAGTGCGGGGATTTGGAGCGTTCCAATGTAGGGTTGTCCATTTACCATCTTTGTCTGCATGGCCTTGTAA
>CABQGZ010000851.1 GCA_902463835.1 uncultured Lachnospiraceae bacterium | reverse complement strand
CAGCAGCAGCGGCTGGCGCAGGATCATCTTCGTTTCATTGAGGCGCTTTGCGCGGGTAGTGGCATTTGCCATGAGCGTTCCTCCTGAGTGAGAGTGTCAAAAGCGGCGGGAAAGCTGCGCAAGGGAGTTCCGCCTTCTCTGTCTTGGTATGCGGGCCCCCTCCCCTTGGGGGAGGAGGCCCGTTTGCGGGAAATCAATCAGAAATCTATTGGGATCAGCCCTCGGGCTTGGTGGCGATCTTATTCTCGAACTGCTCGCAGTACTCGCTCTTGACGCTGGCAGCCCAAACGGCGTCATAATCAATCACGGGAACCTCATCCAGCGTCACCAGACCGTCGGCCACAGGAGCGGCGGTGTTGGTGGGAACGCGGAAGGAGTCGTTTTCGGCGTAGCAGCCCTGACCGGCCTCGGAGGTCATCCAGTCGATGAACTTCTTGGCGTTCTCCTGCTCGTCGGCCTTGCCGCCCTTGATGAGGGCCATGGCGCCCACCTCATAACCGGTGCCGTCGGTGGGGAAGCTCAGATCAATGTGATAGCCCTCGGGAGTCAGCTGCAGGGCGTCGTGAGAGAAGGTGAGGGCGATGGCGGCCTCACCGATGGCCACGGCATTGGGAGCGGCGGAGCCGGACTTGGTGTACTGGCTCATGTTGACGTTCAGCTTATCCAGGTAATCCCAAACCTGATCGTCGCCCTTGAGCTGCACCAGAGTGGCCAGAACGGTGTAGGCGGTGCCGGAGGTGGCGGGGTGGGCCATGATGATCTCACCCTTGAACTCGGGCTTCAGCAGGTCTTCCCAGCTGGTGGGGTATTCCAGACCCTTTTCGGCAAACCAGTCGGCGTTGCAGGCGAAGGCGATGCAACCCACATAGATGGGGTTCCAGGTACCGGTAGGATCCAGATAAGTAGAGGGTGTCTTGTCCAGATTGGGAGACTGATAGGCTTCCAGCAAGCCCTTATCCACGGCGGCGATGTAGTTATCCGTAGAGCCGCCGAACATCAGCGTTGCCTGAGGATTGTCCTTCTCGGCTTCCACACGAGTCAGCATCTCACCGGCGGAGAGGCGGACATAGTTGATCTTGATGCCGGTTTCCTGCTCAAACTTGTTGAAATAGTAGATGACTTCGCTTTCGGGGAATGCGGTGTAAACGGAGAGTTCCTTGCTGCCGGAGGATTCGGCGGGCTGCTCGGTCTTGGAATCGTCAGTCTTGGGAGCCTCGGTCTTGCCGCCGCCGCAGGCGGTGAGAGCAAGCAGGCTGGCAGCTGCCAGCACAGCGGCGAACAGGCGCTTAGTGGATTTCTTCATAAATCGTTTCTCCTTCTCATCCATTATTTATTTCCATTCCGCACTGCGGAAGAGAAAACACGGCTTTGCGGGAACCTTGGACAGTTCCTCTTTGCGGGAAACAAGCTGCGGACCAACTCATAGCACCAGTTGTCCTGACTTCTATCCGGGCCCGCAATCCATTTCTATGTAGGCGGTTCGCAGTTTAGCATGGACAGGCGGCATCCGGTCAGACGCTGTGTAAACACTCCAACTTATGGCAGTGTAAACAATGAACACATATGTGCAACCGTTTACATTGACAACAATACCACATATTTCCAAATGCGTCAATGAAGAATGTGCTTTTTCTACATCTGATGCAAAAAGAACCCCGTGTGCTTTGTGCAAAATGGACAATACGACTTGCGGCCGCACGGCTTTTGCTTTTGGCACATACACAAATGACCGCGAATACTGGCGAAAAATATTAGAGGCATCCGCCATGTAAAAGTCCTTTTCAGCTGCGTTTTATGTAACCGCTTGCATTATAAATCAAGAGGGCAGCACATAAAAAGCCTCCGCCAAACGGCGGAGGCTTTTGCTTTGTTGAAAACAGGCAACCACGGGCTATGCCCGTGGAATAAAAAAGGCTAAGCCTATGAGAGGGAAAAGATAAACCTCCCATGCTGCAATCGAAGCAGGTTTGCCGACCGCAAGAAAAGTAGCAGAGGAGGAATATCCATGTTTGGAACACAAAAGAAAGAGGAAATAGATAGTCTTAGCCTTGCACGCTGGAACTGTAAATATCACATAGTATTTGCACCAAAATATCGGAGAGAAGCAATATATGGACAGATTCGGACAGATATCGGGAGCATCCTAAGAAAACTGTGCGAGTATAAAGGGGTAGAAATTATAGAGGCAGAGACTTGCCCAGACCATATCCATATGCTGGTGAGTATCCCGCCCAAATACAGTGTATCACAGTTTATGGGATATCTCAAAGGGAAAAGTTCGCTGATGATATTTGACCGACATGCGAATCTGAAGTACAAGTACGGAAACCGGCAATTTTGGTGCAAGGGCTACTACGTGGATACAGTAGGGAGGAACAAGAAAGTAATTGCGGAGTATATCCGAAATCAA
>CABQGZ010000850.1 GCA_902463835.1 uncultured Lachnospiraceae bacterium | reverse complement strand
CTGAGCAGCGGCAACAGCAGGCATACGCAGGTCGGACACATTGCCGGTCGTCCATGCAAGGAAGCTGCCGCCAACGCCCAGTGCGGGGTAGAAGGTGATGGGCTGCAGAATCCAGCCGATCAGGAAGGAAGCGGCGACCATCGCAATAATCTGACCGATCTCTCCGCCAGAGGGAACCACACCGGTGGTGATATACAGATAAGCTACAGGGAGAAAGTTGGCAACCAGTGCGCACAGCATGGTGATAACGCCCAGACGCATACATTTTTTATCAAAAGACATTACAAACCCTCCTTATGCCATAAGGCTCTTTGCCGCAACGGCAGCCAACAGACCCACGATCATGGAAATACCGAGGGAAAACTCCTGCATTCTGCGGTTCTTAGCGAATATCTTGTTAAGCAGGAACATGCACGCTGCGCCGAATACAGCCGCAACTGCATAAGGGCTCGCCTTGCCATAGACCTGATTGGTGAGCAGATAGGTGAACAGGGATACGAGAGCGCCGCTCATGAGGATTTTCATCCACTTGGGATTCAGCTTGGCGTTCATGGTCTCGGTTACTTTACCCATGCAAAGGATCATAACCAGAGGGCCCAGCAGCCAGCCGCCTACATGGACAGCCTGTGCCCACAAGCCATAAACGAAGGTGTTGGTCTCAACATCGCCGCCGGCAGCAGCAGCCATATCCTGAACAAGAGTAGCAACGGTCAGCTCGGAACGACCGGAGCCTACATCTGCCATACGCATCCAAGAGTTGGGGCCACCCATTGTCGCCATCAGCGCCAGACACATAACAACCAGTGCACAGGCGGGGCCAAAAGCGGTAATCAGGGCGGAACGCATACCCTCCTTCTGTCTTTCACGGCTGATTTCAAGATGGTCAGCCTCTCTGCGAGCGGTACGCAGGAACAGCAGTGCCTGAATAACAATCACAACGATCATGATGCCGCAGACCAGCCACATGCCAAATCCATTTTTCAGTGCGGAAACATCCATGGAATTTTACTCCTTTTTTCAATTATTCTGTCTTTATTCTTCGTGTTTTTTCCAAAACGGGAAACATTGTCCTCTGTCTTTTACTCGGCACAGGCTTCAATAATCTTTTCCACCATCTCGCCGGATTTCACCAGATCCTCTACGACCAGCGTTTCATTAACAGTGTGGTTCTTGCTGTAGCCGGTCGAAAGGCCAACGCACTCAATGCCATAACCATTGAGTCGGTTGGCATCCAGTCCGCCGCCGCCATGCTCTACCCGCGGCTCCACACCGATGCTGGTAAGCGCTTCGCACGCTACCTTGATCGGGTGATGATCTGCCGGAACAAAGAAGGCAGGATAATTAAGGATATAATGTGCGTCGATCTCTGCACCGGTCTCCTCGGCTACTTCTTTCGCGGTCTTTTGGAACAGTTCCAGATAAGCCTCCAGCTTTTCATTTCGCAGGCTCATTGCAAATGCCTTGGCATTGGCAGTATCCGGTACAGCGTTGCAGGGACCGGGAGCCACCAGATAAGACCAGTTAATAACGGTGTCCTCATCTAAACGACCGTCGCCGATTCGGGAAAGCACCTGAACGGCAGCGTGTGTTGCGCTGACACCCAGCTCGGGGTAGGCGGCGTGGGCAGATTTCCCTTTGATGTCCAGAAACAGTTCGGCTTTACCCATTGCGGAATCCAGCACGCGGCCGACGCGTCCGGGGGAATCCAGCACAAAACCGTATTTGGCTTCAAACAGCGAAGTATCCAAATGCTTGGTGCCTTGAACACCGATCTCCTCACAGACCGAGAATAAAACCTCAATGCGCGGATAGGGCTTGCCGCTTGCCAGCACACGGCGGATACCGTCCAAAATGGCGGCAACGCCGGAAAGATCGTCCGCAGCCAGAATGGTCGTTCCGTCGGAGACAAGATTGCCGTCCTTTAACTGGGGCTTGATCCCCAAACCATTCTGCACGCGATCCAAATGAGCGGCAAAAAGCACACAGCCCTTTGCGGTGCCCTCCAGATAGGCGCAAACGTTGCCTGCCTCGCCCTCTACCTTGGCAGCGGTATCGTCCTCGCGAACCGTAAATCCAAGTTCCTTGAGCTTTTTGGTAACAGCGTCCACAACCAATCGCTCATGGCGGGAGGCACAGTCCAGCTCGGCAAGCTCAATGAACTCTTTTACCACAGGCATGTTCTCCATCGCAATACCTCCTCTGTACTCGATATTGATTAGATTTCATTCACCGGTTGAATGTTCTGTACTCATTCTTGCATACGAAAAAACACGCTGCAACACGAAATATGCATTTTGTTATCACTATTGGCTATTTATCTATTCCATTTAGTCATAATTGTAGTGAATTTGCGTAATTTTAATCTAATCTTCTGTGCGCTTTTCCCTGTTTGAATTTTTTTACAGATACAT
>CABQGZ010000849.1 GCA_902463835.1 uncultured Lachnospiraceae bacterium | reverse complement strand
AAGCAACTCTCGCCCACAAGCTTTTTCACCAGCATTTCCACCACAATATTCTCCGACGTGTAAGCGTTAATATATGTCGGAATCCGCGGTGCATCCAGCAGATGATAGGGATTGTCAATGGATACCATTATTGTGGGGATATCGCGAATCATTGTTGGAACCGTATCACGCTTGCCCGGCCATGTAATGCGTGCCACACTGTCAGATCCCTTCGTCGCAACATTGCAGAAATACAGCACTACATCGTATTTTTTCTTGAATTTCTCCATCTTGCCTCTTACGAGTTCTGTTCTGCTGTCCCCATTTTCCTCATATAGCGTTACCTGAAAGCCCCTTCCCATTAGTTTCCGCCGGAACAGTTCCGCATAGCCACCGTTTGGATTGTGATAATTAGGCTCATCACCAATTACGATCATGTAAATATTTTTCTTTTCTTTTGGATTCAGTGGAAGCAGTTTCTGCGTATCCTTTACCAACGTGATCCCCTTATCCGCAATTTTTTTCGCCAGTGCACGGCCTTCCCCTCTCTCGAATATTTCAAGCATTTCCGGTGCCGGAACAAGTGTACCGTCAACTTTTCTGATATGTAGATCCATCTTCGCTTTTAATGCCAAGATACGGGTTAAAGCCTCATCCACACGCTCCATAGTCAGAATCCCGTCTGCAACCCCTTTCTTCATATAATGGAAATCCTCCTCCGGATTTCTGGAAAAAAGAAATATATCGGCGCCATTTGCGATAGACAGAGGAACTGCGACACTTCTTGGAACTACCTCAGTAAAACCGCCCATACTTGTAGCATCCGTAATGATCAGGCCGTTAAATCCCATTTTTTGCCGCAGTAATCTATGATGCAGATCATAGTTCAATGAAGCCGGCAGCATATCCTGTTCCGCGATATCCGGCTGGTAAAACCTTGTGTATGCGGGCTGCAGAATATGCGCTGTCATCAAGGACTCCATCCCATCATCAATCATTCCCTGGTACACTTTTCCATAGCTGTCATCCCATTCCTCCACACTGAGACTGTTGACTGAAGCCAAAAAATGCTGATCCCGTCCATCCACACCATCTCCCGGCCAGTGCTTCATGCACGGAACAAGACCGCCATCGCGCATTCCTCTGGCAATGGTCCGGGCAAATTTTAATACGTGTTCTGGATTAGAACCGAACGTCCGGACATTCGTTATCGGATTCAGCGGGTTGTAATCAATGTCAACTACCGGTCCAAAATTCCAGTTTACACCCACCGCCTTACATTCTTTTGCGCAGAGCAGGCCAGCTTCATATGCCAATTTCGGATCATTAGTTGCCCCGATTTCCATTTGATGCCCGCAAGCAGTTCCTTCCATAATCATATTGCTGGCACCCCGGTCAAAATCGCCCGCAATAAACAGCGGAAGCTCATAAAAGCTCTGGAGTGTCTCCACTCGCTGCCGAATCTCTTTCGCAGGAGCTCTGCCCAACAGGAAGCCACAGGGCCGTAGTCCTGCTTTTTCCAGTATTGCCACCCTTTCAGAGACTGACTGTGTCGCCATAACAGGGAGCAGAAACAGTTGGCCAAGCTTGTCCTCAAAGCTCATTTTCTCTATCGTTTCTTTTACCCACTCTATTTTTTCCTCCGACAACCCAAAAGGTGTCGCTTGAATATCCACTTGTAATTCCATAACACAGTTTCTCCTTTCTTCTCAACGTCCTATCAACCGCCTCTTTTTCCACCCTCCCTGAAAATATCTGACGACGGCAACGCTTAATCCCAAAAACCAACCGATGGGATTCGCCCACATAATAATCCTACCGTTTGTAACTTCTGCAAAAAGATAGGTCAGCACTACTCGGCTGCTTAAGTTTACAAGACTGCTGGTCAAAAACCATTTCATATCCGCCACGCCCCGCAGGATTCCGCAGCTTACATTCATGGCACCCATAACAAAGTAAAACAAGGACACCACGCCAAGGTAAGCCGTCCCTACAGCGATGGACTCCGCTCCGGTATCGGACTTCATAAACAGATTTATGAGCTGCCCGCCACAAAGTTGAAAAACAATCGCTATGAGTATTCCGAAACTAATCACCATCGTCAGGCAGATTCTGTAACCCTGACTAATGCGTTCCGGCTTCTTTGCACCCATGTTCTGGGCTGTATAGGTAGACATTGCATTCCCCAGCGTCGTCATGGGCACGATGGCTATCCCGTCAATTTTTGTTGCAGCCGTATATCCAGCCATAAAAGCAGAGCCAAAACGGTTTACCACTGCCTGGATCAACAGGATTCCTATGGAGACGATGGACTGCTGAAGTGTTGTGGGAATAGCGACCTTCAACATATTTCCCAATATTTGTTTATCAAAAAAAGGGCTTTTTTCTGTCTCCATTTCTCTCAATTTTCTCATCAGAAACGTGAAGGACAGCAC
>CABQGZ010000848.1 GCA_902463835.1 uncultured Lachnospiraceae bacterium | reverse complement strand
GTCCGATGGTTGCAGCCTTTGGCGGTACGGACTGAATGTATCCGGACTGCCCGAACACACCGTGAAGGGAGTTCTGGGCTACGGTAAGCGGATGCAGGGTTACGATACGCGCCTCCATATCCAGCCACTCCTCCACAGTATCCGGCATGAATTCCGGCACCGGATCGATAAAGGCCATATGTCCCGTCCAGCCCGGAGAGGAAGAACAAATATCCGCTCCGCCCTCACCGATCTCTGTGATCAGCTTCGAGTAGTATCCGATATTTTTATTGGTTGGATAATGTACGTTCTCCATTGGCATACGAAGCTTCGGATCGATCTGATATACAAAGTACTTCAGCATAGAATGGGCAAAGCCTGCCTCATATGTCTCCGGTGCGATAACTCCATCTTCATTGGCCCACTCATCCATGGCAAAAATATGTAATTTGCTGCAGTCAACCTGGAAATAATTGATCAGCTGGGCAAGGGGAATATACGTATCCGGCTCCGGATTTCCCAGGATCATGGTATATTTCTTTCCTGCCTCCGACGCCGCCTTAAGTCTTGAGAATAGGGTTGCGATCAACACCGGATGCGGGTTCATCATCACCTTGATGTTGAAATCCGGATTGTCGTGCTTTTCCAGATCCTTTCCGCTGATCTTGCGAAGGCGTTCGCACACCTCCCTGTCCTTAAATGGCACATAATCGGCGCATTTAAAATCGAATTTTGTCGGAGGATCAAAAATAATGTCTTTCATTGCTGTAGCTCTCCTTTCATAATCACACTTTTTACATTCATATTAGAATCAACCATCACCAGATCGGCGCGCTTGCCCACAGCGATCTCTCCCCGGTCGGAAAGCCCCACCGCTCTTGCCGGATTTGTCGATGCGAACCGGAACACGTCTACGATGGACGCCCCCGTATGTATCATCATGTTTCTGCACGCAATATCCAGCGTCATTTTGGAACCGGCGATCTCTCCGGTATGGTCAAAATTAATATCGTCCGCTCCCTCGTATCCCGGCGGAACCGGTCCGTCACAGGCATATGCGTCGGAGATCAGGATGATCCTGTCGTCTCCCTTGATCCTTCGCACTAATCGGAGCATATACGGGTCTACATGTATGCCTCTCCTGTCACAGATCAGCTCCGCATAGATCTCTCTGTTATAATTCACTGCCTCGTCCACACAGACTCCCCGGCATTCCGGATACATGGGCCGGTCCCCCGTGGCGTTTGTGTGATGTGTTCCAAGCTTAAGCCCATATGGCATAAGCGCTTCGATCTGCTGGGGGGACGCCTCACTGTGCGCCACTGCGAAGGTCACCGACGGATTGGCCGCCTTGGCATCCACTACAAACTGTTGGATGTTCTCCCGCTCCGGTGCAACTGCCCACACCCTTGCCAGGTCGCCTGCCGCCTCGATGATCGGCATATAGTCCTCTCTGGATACTGGTCCTTGCCATGGATTGGACTCCTTGTCGCAGCCGAACTTGGGATTGAGATATGGCCCTTCCATATAGAAGCCGCCAATATTTGCGCATTCCTTCTGCTTCATTGCTGCCTTTAAATCCGCAATCGCTTTCAAATAGCCTGCTGCATCCATACTGAAATACAAAGCCGGGAACAGTGTTGTGGTGCCATGCCGCAGATGGTGCTGTGCCGCTGTCTTTGCATCCTCCTGAAAGAATACCCGCCCATCTGAATGGGTATGAATATCGATAAAGCCGGGGCCCACAAAGGCGCCCTCCGCGTCGATCACCGGACAGCCCTCCGGAATCGGAAGACTTCTTGCTTCCCCAAATCCGCAGATTTTTTTGTTCTCTATAAGAAGTACGCCGTCCGGGATCATATGATTGTACATGATCAAAACTGCATTCTTTATAGCAACCATTTCTTCACCTCGATTACAGTGTAATAATATATTTTCCCGCGGTCCGTTCTCTTGGATCGGCCAAAATCCCGGGCAGATCCTCCACCGGACGTTTTTCGTAAACCATAGACGTTACGTCTATCTTACCGCTGCTAATCAGATCCAGTGCTCTGGTAAATGTGTACGGATTGATAAAGGAGGCTTTTAAGGTGATCTCTTTCTTGAACAAGGTAAATGGTTTTACTGCCACCTCATCTCCCGGCGCCGTCAATCCAAACAGCATTACGGTAGACGCATTTCCGGCTATGTCTATGGCCATCTCCACCGTACTCGTTCTTCCCACACATTCGATGACTGTCTCAATCCGATCCGTCACCTGGGAAAGCTGTTTTCTAAAATCCTCTTCCATAGGATTGAACGCATAATCTGCTCCCAGCTCAAGCGCAAGCTTTCGCTTTTGCTCAATGGGTTCCATGGCGATGATCTTTGACGCTCCGCTAAGCCGCGCCAATTGAAGCATGAGAAGTCCGATCATTCCGCAGCCGATCACTGCAAC
>CABQGZ010000847.1 GCA_902463835.1 uncultured Lachnospiraceae bacterium | reverse complement strand
ATATCGATGAGATGCCCGCCCAGACCGCCGCAGCCAACCACCAGAACACGTTTGCGCCGAAGCAGCTCCCATTCCGCTTCGCTCAGGGCGGGGACATTGCGCGCATATCTGGGATCCATCGTTCAGCCGCCTCCCACCGGGGGAAACAGAGCCACGATGTCCCCGTCCTTCACTTCCGATTCCGGCTTGTGATGAAAACCGTTGATGAGCAGAATAGACACTTCTTCTTGGTCAAGGATATCCCCAGCACAGGCGATACCCTCCGGCGATAGCAGCGTGACTTTATCCCTGCCTTGGCGCAAGGTTGCGAAAACGCGAACTTCAATCATGAAAATTCTCCTTTGCAAAAGAAATCGGGGAGGGGACTTGCCCCCTCCCCATTCATTATATTGTATCACTTGCCAACACACTCGTCCAGACCCAGTTTCTTCAGGGTTTCATCGGTGGGGAATGCGTTGACCCAGCCACGAGCTTCGTAGTATTCGGGCAGAGTCAGAGGCAGCTTGGAGGTCATACCGGTGGAGGGGCCGTTTACAACGGGCTCTTCCAGCAGCCGCTTGGGCAGCCGGTCGTCCTCGGGCTTCATGCCCGCAGCCTTGTTGAACATTCTCTCGATGTTGTAGATACGGTCGCCAATCTCCAGAACCTGTTCGATGGTCCAGTTGGTGCCGGTGGCGGCATTCAGCAGGTCGGTGTACTCCTTGGCGCCCATGGCGAAAGAGGTAAACAGACAGTGACCCATGGAGTCGATGACAGCTGTCAGATCCTGGAAGGTCTTGGCCCAAGCTGCCTTTTCGTTGGTAACGGTACGATCCAGCTGCTGGGGCAGACCCAGAACTTCGGGAGAGATCATGTAGCCACGGACATGGCAGCCGCCACGGTTAGAGGTGGCGTAGGTAATGCCGATGCCCTGAATGGCACGGGCGTCGTAAGCGGGCATTTCCTGCTTCTTAACGCTCATGGAGTATTCGGGATGGCCATAGTGCTCACACAGGCGGGCGGGGCCGGAGCTCATCAGCCAGTCAAGCTCGGGTTCAGGATTTCCCATACGCTTGGTCCACTCCACCAATGCTCTGGTGGAACCCCACTCCAGAGGTACACCGGCGCACTCTTCCTCCTTGATGTAGCCTCTCTGGTACAGCTCCATGGCAGCGGCGATGGTGCAGGGGACGGAAATAGCATCCAGACCATACTCGTTGCAGAGCATATTGCACTCATCGATGACGTTCAGATCATTGTTGCCGCAGTTGCCGCCATAGGCCCACAGGGGCTCGTATTCAGGACCGCCGACGACCTTGCCATTGACATTGACCACGCGGCCGCAGGCGATGGGGCAGCGATGGCAGGCACCGGGCTTGACCAGGTATTTCTCAGCCAGAGTTTCGCCGGAGATATCGTCACCCTTGTCGTAATAGCTCTCCTGCCAGTTCTTGGTGGGGAAAGCACCGATGTTGTTGACAATGTTCACGAGAACAGCGGTACCCAGCTGCCGCAGGCCGGAACCGGTAACGGGGTTGGCCTTCAGAACATCCATAGCGTTTTTGGCTGCCACCTTCAGGGCATCCAGGTCTGCAATGTTGTCCAGTTTTTTGCGGGTTGCCTTGACCACGATGGCTTTCAGCTTCTTGCTGCCCATGACAGCACCGACACCGGAACGACCGGCGGCACGGTCCTTATCGTTCATAATGGCGGCAAGCAGCACCTTCTTTTCACCGGCGGGGCCGATGTTCAGAACGGAAACGTCAGCACCGTGCTTTGCCTTGAGCTGCTCGTCAATGGCTTCGCTCATGACACCTACATATTCCCGGGCATCCAGCAGCTCAATCTTATCGTCGTCAATGTTGATGTAGGTCCAGTCGGGAGCTTCACCTTCCACAATGATGGCATCCCAACCGGCGTACTTCAGCTTGGCACCCCAGATACCGCCGGAGTTGGAGCAGGCAATCATGCCGGTAAGGGGGGACTTTGTGCAGACCATGTAGCGGCCTGTGGAAGGGGCGGCAGCGCCGGTCATAGGACCGGTTATGTAGATCAGCTTGTTTTCCGGGGACAGGGGATCGACGGTGGCAATGCCCTCGTCATAGAGCATCTTGGTGCCAAGACCACGGCCGCCAATGAACTTGTGGGCAAGGTCCAGATCCAGAGGTTCCACTTTGATCTTGCCGGTGGTCAGATTGATGCGGGCAATTTTTTCGTAGTATGCGCCAGCCATATGCAATACCTCCATAAAAAATTTGAAATTGAGCTTACAATTTGTATATGTTTATTATAGTGGAAATAACAGGGGTATCAAGAGCGGATGTGCATTTTTGTGTGAAACCGCATGAAACTGTATCATTTTATGCGAAGAGATTTTAGCACTTCGACGAGATGACGCACAAAATGGCGTGAAATCGCATAAAATACTTGAAATATTGCAC
>CABQGZ010000846.1 GCA_902463835.1 uncultured Lachnospiraceae bacterium | reverse complement strand
TCCAGGAACTGATGAAATAATCCGGGTTTCCAGTCAAAACTCCCATGTGAAAATCCGCCTCGGCACGCCAGATGCTCCATGCATGTCCGGCACATATAGCCGGTCCTGTTCCGTCTCCCTCCCATATGGTTTCCCACCACCTCATCGTGGACATATAAATCCTTACATCTGGTGTATAGCATCTCCACCAATCATGCAGGCGCAATAGCTTCTCCGCAAAAGCGACGTATTCTTCCACATACTCTATATACCTGCAATAATAAAGCAAGGACAAAGCCGTACAGGAAATCGACCCTTCTTCCATCTCCTCATCATTCTGTTCACTCATGACTCCTTCCGTGGGAAAATGGATTCCCCGCTCCACCAGATATCTTACTGCTTTCCCGGCGCTTTCCGAAAAATATCCGGCCCTGCCTTGATCCACATCTCGAAGTTCCACCGCAAGATCTACGATGGCAATGACAGGAGCGCACACTGTCGTATAATCGCTGTGCGGTACGAAAGCCCCATTTTCCTGCTGATAACTCTCGATCATCGTCTCCGCTGACTTCACTGCAAAGTCAAGATATCTTCTCTCCCCGGTAAGCTTGTACTGCTCCGTCAGTATCGAAATACCAAAAAACTGTTCTTGAATTCTCTTGGATTGATGAATATGATAGGCTGGGAACGCTCCGTATGGATAAGGCACAATCGTATTCCTTGGTACGAGCCTTTCTCCTTCCCCCATCACGATCTTTAAAGCTTCTTCCGTCTTGACCCGGTATCTGTTACTGTTATGGGTAACCATATAGGAGAGCAGCGCCCAGCACCAGGTCATTCCTTCGCACAGGTTCTCATCGTTATGATATGGCTTTCTTACCGTCTCGCAGCTTTTTTCAAACAACCGATCCATATCCTCTCCAAACCAGACCACCGTGTCAAGACCCGCTTTGTCGTCTTTGTACGGCACAACATGACAGGTTCCATATCCGGGAGATGCCACTCTCACCGTGTCACCTGTTACGGGAAGTCTCACTGTCTCTTTTCCACGCAAAACTGTCACATAATCCGCCTCTCCAAGAAGCTTCACATCGATATAGGAACCGAAGGTGCCTGTTATTTCGGAATACAACATCGGACAGCCATAGCTTTCCTGTATTTTTCGATAACATTCCATTATCGTGTCTGCAAAAACTATCTCCAGGATTATACTGCTGCTTCCCTCCTGCCCATACCTGTCATCCAGTGCAGACAGCATTTGAAAACGCTGAATAAAATGTCCGAACGAATATTCAGAATAGGTGATCTTCCATGCTCTGCAGACGCTTTTTGCCATCACAACACAAAATCCACATTCGATCACCGGCATAATGCAGTACATTTTATCCCCATCCCGGGATGTATAAGGAGAGCTGGGAAGCAGCTGCCCGGTATAGGTACCATTTTTCTTACTCAAAAAATTCAGATTCAGATCTATCCCAAACTGCGATATCTCTGCATTATCCGTGTGAGATTCTATTATGAGACGATCATGCTCCAATGTATAAATCGTTTCAACCGCTAATTCTTCATTTCTGCATCTTACGGTATGTTCCTCTATTATTATGCTGTTGTAAGAAGCAAACCGCTCTTCATATGGTGTAAAAGTACGTTCTGTCCGAATATCATCCCCTTTTTTCGTATAACAGACGCTGCCCATTCCGTTTTTATCCGCAAAATTATATGCTCCGAATCCCGAATAAAGCCCACAGATCAAGCCATCCTCTTCCCGAATGTCAATCTCCAATTCCTGATTCTTTATTTTTATCATTTTATCCATTATTCTTCTTCCTTCCGATGGCTGCTTTGCTACCAGCACACAACCGCAAACCAAGCAGGATGAAACACAGGCCGCTCACCACCAGGATCGGTATGGGCCAGTTCAGCTGGCCGGTCTGGGGAAGCTTGGGGTCGGTAGGTGTCACCGGTTCTTCCGGCTTTGGAGCTTGTTTCAGTTCGAATTTTCCCTTGGCGCTGACATTGTACTGGTAGTGGCCCTCCTCCCACAGGGGAACAGAGACCAGGAATGGGGTCAGCGGTTCATAGCCGGGAGCTGCCTCGGTCTGGGCGATCAGGTACAGGCCTAAGTCCAGACTGCAGAATACGGCTTTTCCATTCAGATTATCTATTGTCGCTGTGGGGGCAATATTATGCTTTTCTGCGCAGTCGGCCAGGGCTTGAGCCAGTTCCTGAGAGAATGTTTCCTCCAGAGTTCCGTCAAAGTCAGCGAAAGCTTCTGTCCTGGTGAAGGAGTAGTCGCCGTTGTCTTCCTGTATCCGACCTACCCGGTAGGCAACCAGAGTCCCGCCGGTGACGGGCTGGCTGTCGTACTGCATTTCTACGGTGATGGTTCCGGTTCTGGTTTCATCCGGTATTTCATGAGCGTAGGATACGCTCATTCC
>CABQGZ010000845.1 GCA_902463835.1 uncultured Lachnospiraceae bacterium | reverse complement strand
GGATAGTAACGGAAGCCGAGAACAGGCTGTCCGAAAAAGAAAATTCCGTGCCTTACCTTACCAGCCGAAAAAGAAAACAAGCCTATGGGCATATGGGGACAACGTCACAAATGTTATCTGAAAGAGCATAAACGAACGATTTACACTACTTTACTCACATGCGGTAAACTGAGCGGATACCTTGCCGATATTGACAGGCAACAGCGGCAGGATAAACTCCTGCCGCTACTTTTGCATTAAAGCCCCTGTGCCTTAAACATTCCTGCTATTTCGTCTGCGGTTTCCTGCATTCCCCTTTGAAACCATACCTCAATCCAGCCGTACAGCGTATATGCTACATATGCCCTTGCGTATGCTTCCACCTTTGAATGTTCGGGCTTCGGCCCGCATAGTCCAATAATAACATCTTTCAAAAGATACACAAGATTTCTTTCGTTTAACAGACTGTAAAAATCCCTGTACTTTTCAAAATGTGCAAACAGTAAGCCGAGGGATTCATTTAACGGTCTGTTTTCTTTTCGGTCAGCTTCGTCCGTCCATTCTTTGAATATTTTATTGATATATCCCCGCAAAATATCCTCTTTGCTTTCAAAATTACGATAAAACGAAGCTCTGCCGATACTGGCAAGGTCGCATAATTCGCTAATGGATATATCCCTGATAGGCTTGTCCCGCAGCAGCTTTAAAAGTGAATCCGTAATATGTTCTATCACATAGGCGTTTCTCGCTTGATTGCTGAATGGTGATACATTTTTCGGAGTTTGTCTCATTTTGTCGCCTCCCATTGACATTAAGAAAATTCGATGATACAATAATATCGGCAAAACAGATGTATCATCATTATGATAGCACGATGTAAACAAAAAGTCAATAGGTAATGGCAGAAAGGAATTTACAGAAATGACACTAACACAAAAAAGATGGATTATTCTAATCATTATCGCCGTTGCAGCGTTTGTTCTCGGCAGACTTGCGGTCAGAGCCGTTATGAACCTTTTACTCGGCGGAACGATGTTCGGAGGTAATTTCCTATGAGCAAGACGAAGAAAGAGAAGAAGGTGAGAGCCGTGCCAATCGGAATAGGAATTTTGGTATTTGTTTTGGCTTTTGTGGGCGGCATGGTATCAAAAGTTGCAATTAAACCGTCATGGGCAAAAAATTACAGCGTTCAGTGGAGCGACGAGCTTGGAATGCTGAAAACCGATATTTCATACGGTGACGGTGAAGCGAATAAATTCGACCTCTATCTGCCGAAGGATAGCACAAAAGAAAGTTACGGTCTGGTTGTCTATCTTCATGCAGGCGGCTTTACGGCAGGAGATAAAGCCGATGATAAGGAAATGCTTGCGTGGTTGTGCAGCAAGGGCTATGTAGCCTGCGGCATCAACTACACGCTCCGCACCGACGAAAACAACAAAAGCGTTCTTACACAGTCCAATGAAATCAAAGCAGCTATGCCTGTTGTCATTGAAGAAGCAAAGAAACTTGGTTATAACATTACGGAAATGACAATATCTGGCGGTTCTGCCGGAGGCTGTCTTGCTATGCTTTACGCATACAGAGACGCTGCGGAATCTCCCGTGCCTGTCAAGCTGATGTTTGAAATGGTTGGTCCGTCCAGCTTCTATGCCGAGGATTGGGGAATTTACGGACTTGATCAGGATACCGATGAATCAAGAAAAGCGGCAGCGGGTTTATTTAGCGTCATGGGCGGAGTGGAACTCACTCCCGACATGATAAAGGACGGCTCTTATCAGGAACTGATGAAACCGATTTCAGCTTTCCGTTTTGTCAATCAAAATACCTGCCCAAGTCTCTTGCTTTACGGTACGCATGACAGAATACAGCCGTGGAAGGGAGTGCGTCATTTGGTGAAAGCACTTGAAGATAGCGGTGTGGATTATAAGCTCTTTGAAGCCACCCATTCGGGACACGGCGTTCAGAATGACAATGCTGTTATGAAAGAATATATGGAGACGGTTGAAGAATACCTCGATAGGTATATGTCTGTGGAGTAAAGGAGAGCGTATGAAAACATGGTTCAAAATTCTAAAAGTGATTTTTATAATTATTTTAGTTTTAGCTGCGCTCATTGTGGTTTGGTATCTTTGGGCAGATAATGCCCCGGTGTTTCTACGCCGTTATGCAGCTTTTGCTTGGCTATCCCCGCGAGGGTGATCCCCATCCGACGCCAAAGCCCCGAAGAGAGGGACGCATCCTGCGATTTTAGGAGCGGTACCTGTCCCCGAATCGGAGCAGGAACATTGTCTGCACTGCGGAAACTGTTATGAAAACTGCCCTGTCAAGGCAGTTCGGAAACGAGGCGGCAAATGAATCAAACAGAAAGAAGGATTTTCTGTAAGTACAGGACGAGTATTTGCAGGAGGAAACCGCACGGAAAGGGATAACGCTGCTGGAAGA
>CABQGZ010000844.1 GCA_902463835.1 uncultured Lachnospiraceae bacterium | reverse complement strand
AGTGCACAGAGCAGTAGTCGAACTCGATGCCCTGACCGATGCGGATGGGGCCGGAGCCAAGCACCAGCACCTTCTTCCGTTCATGGGTTCCCACTGCCTCGTTCTCCCCGCCATATACGGAATAATAGTAGGGCGTGGCAGCCTCGAACTCCGCCGCACAGGTATCCACCATCTTGTAGGCGGCCACAATATCATTTTCATAGCGCATGGCACGCACTGCCTCCTGGGATTTGCCAGTGAGCTTCGCAATCACAGAATCCGGGAATTCAATGCGCTTTGCTTCTCTTAGAAGCTCCACCGTCAGGGCTTCGCTGCGCAGGCGCTTTTCCAACTCCACAAGAATGGCAATCTTGTCGATAAACCACAGATCGATCTTTGTGACCTCATGGATGGTATCGTAGGCCATTCCCCGGCGCACCGCCTCGGCGATGACAAAGATTCGGCGGTCGTCCACAAGCTTTAACCGGGCGATCAGCTCCTCGTAGGACAGGCCTGCGTACTCATCTGTCACAAGGCTGTCCACATGCTGTTCCAGCGAGCGGATGGCCTTCATCAGTGCCCCCTCAAAATTGTTGCAGATGCTCATGACCTCGCCGGTGGCTTTCATCTGGGTGGTCAGGGTGCGCTTCGCCGTGATGAACTTGTCAAAGGGCAGCCGTGGGATCTTCACCACGCAGTAGTCCAGCATGGGCTCGAAGCTGGCGTAGGTCTTGCCGGTGATGGCATTTTTGATCTCATCTAAGGTATAACCCAGAGCAATCTTGGCCGCCACCTTGGCGATGGGATATCCCGTGGCCTTGCTGGCCAGCGCGGAGGAACGGCTCACACGGGGGTTCACCTCGATGACACAGTACTCAAAGCTCTCCGGGTGCAGGGCGTACTGGACGTTGCAGCCGCCAGTGATACCCAGCTCGTCTATGATGTTAAGAGCAGATGTCCGAAGCATCTGATACTCCTTGTCCCCCAGTGTCTGGGAGGGAGCCACCACGATGCTGTCACCGGTGTGCACGCCCACCGGGTCGATATTTTCCATATTACATACGGTAATACAGTTGCCGGCCGCGTCCCGCATCACCTCGTACTCGATCTCCTTCCAGCCGGCGATGCAGCGCTCCACCAGCACCTCGCCCACACGGCTTAAGCGCAGGCCGTTGGTCAGAATATCGATAAGCTCCGTCTCGTTGTTGGCGATTCCGCCGCCGCTACCGCCCAGGGTATAGGCCGGGCGCAGCACCACCGGGTATCCGATGGTATTGGTGAACGCGATTCCGTCCTCCACGTTGTGCACCACCAGGGACGGTGCACAGGGCTCACCAATCTTCTCCATGGTGTCCTTGAAGGCCTGGCGGTCCTCCGCTTTGAATATGGTCTCCGCCGTAGTTCCGATGAGCTTCACGCCATGTGCGGCAAGAAATCCAGATTCCGACAGCTCCATGCCCAGATTCAGTCCGGCCTGGCCCCCCAGGGTGGGAAGCACGCTGTCCGGCTGTTCCTTTAAGATAATCTGTTCCAATACTTTTGCGGTCAGAGGCTCGATATAGACCTTGTCCGCGATATCCTTGTCCGTCATAATGGTGGCAGGGTTGGAATTCACCAGCACCACCTCCACGCCCTCTTCCTTCAGGGAACGGCAGGCCTGGGTGCCTGCGTAGTCGAATTCCGCCGCCTGTCCAATGACAATGGGGCCGGAGCCGATCACTAATACTTTTTTGATTTCTTTGTTCCTTGGCATTATCGGTTTCCTCCCATCATCTCAATAAACCGGTCAAACAGATACCCGCTGTCCTGAGGGCCAGGGCAGGCCTCCGGATGAAACTGTACCGTGAAAATATTTTTTCCTGTATACTTCAAGCCCTCGTTGGTTCCGTCGTTGACATTCACAAAGGCCGGAACCGCAATGTCCGGGCTTAGATTGTCCGTGTCCACCACGTAGCCGTGGTTCTGGGAGGAGATGTAGACTCTTCCCGTCTCAAGATCCTTCACCGGATGGTTGCCGCCCCGGTGGCCGTACTTCATCTTGTGGGTGTCGGCTCCAGTGGCCAGCGCCATCAGCTGATGGCCCAGACAGATGGCGAAGATTGGAACATCGCTGTCATAGAGCTTTTTGATCTCCCCGATGATATCCCCGCAGTCCTTGGGATCCCCCGGGCCGTTGGAGAGCATGATGCCGTCGGGCGCGTCCGCCAGAATCTCTTCGGCTGGTGTGTGCGCCGGGTAGATGGTCACTTCACAGCCCCGCTTATGCAAGGACCTTGCGATGTTGTTCTTGGCACCGAAATCCATCAGCGCCACCCGCTTCCCTCTGCCGCTTAGCGTCTGCTTCTCTGATACGGTGACCTTGCTCACCACGTCGCCGGTAGCGTATTTTTTAAGCTTTGGCAGAATCGTATCCAGGTCATAATTCTCATTGGTGGTGATCAT
>CABQGZ010000843.1 GCA_902463835.1 uncultured Lachnospiraceae bacterium | reverse complement strand
GCGATAATCGGTCAAATAAATGTAAGAGAAAACCGTGGTGGCTACATCCGGCGAAACATTGAGAGTGCCTTGGGCACGTTCCTCAAAATACGCATTTATGTTTTTGTACCGCAGCGCATCCTTTACATTGATGGATAAATGGGTGCGCCATCCGCGGGAGGGATTGGCATTCAACCGTGCATCCTGTGCCTTAGTCGCCGCGGCAAATTTCATGTTAACCGCGATCGGCGCAGTTACCTTCCCATTGGTATCCTTCGTGCCTTCTGTTTTTGCCGGGTCTTTACCATCCTGTCTTCCGGATGCCGCGGAATCGGTGGTCGTCGTTGCCATAGTGTCATCCCCGGGAGCGGGTGGCGGCGTAGCGTCACTCACTCCCAGGCCTGATGATATACCCGTGTCATCAGACTCCGAGGGCTTTCCGCCGCACGCAGCCAGGGGCAACCACAATGCGACTGCCAATAATAATGACAGTATGCGGTGTGTGATTTTCCTCTTTCCCACCTTATTCCCTCCTTCCCAAATTGTCCTTTTCAAAAGCGCCGAATCGAACGCCCTTGAAGAATTGAATGAAATTTAGTTTTTGATGCTCCGCTTACGCAGAACCATCACAACAGCCAGTGCGGATATCAGCAGAACCACTGCCAGCCATATTGTTGTTTGCTCGCCGGTCTTCACTGTGTCCTTACCATCGTTGCCCGGAGCATCGTTGTTATCCTTGGGATTGTCCGGATCGCCAGGATCGCCATACGGTCCGTCATCAACAGACGCTGCGCTGAAAGAAAGGGGATCATACACACCCAGCACCCGGCCTTCTGCGTCAAAGGCACGAACGACCACTGTATATTCCTCTTCCGGCAAAATTCCCGTCAGCTGAATACGATCCTTGTTATACGTGCTGAGGATTTCCTGTACAAAATAACCGTTTTCGCCATCCTGCACGCCCTTGGAATACAGCTCTATCTGATACCTATAGCCGTTTTCCAGTTTATTCCATTTCGGAACCGCCGTAGTAGTAACCTCACCAACAGTCAAAGCGGAATTCAGGGTGCCCTTGGGCAACTCGGTGACAAAATCACCCTTCTGAAGGGATTTGCTCACTTCATCACTCTGCAGCGGTGCGCCGGTAAACAGGTCGCGCGCCACGGTCTTGTCGCCGTTGAGATAAACAGCACGACCGGTGTTGCCCAGATTGGTAACCACCATCGGTGCACCGACAATGACCCTGTTCTCCTCGCCGCCGGGCAAATTGGCAATGCAGTAATTGACAGAGGCAAGCTCATAATCCAGACCGTCGCTGCCGTCCAGCAGCTGACCGTTTTCATCGCCGAAATTGCCATATTTCACCCGCACCATGCCCTTAAAGCCACTGGGCAAATTGAAGTAATACCCCTTGATCGGAATGGCTGTCCAGGTATCCTCGGCAACAGACATAATATCCGCTATACCGTTATAGCAGGCGACATTTGTCCAGATACCGTCTCTGATAAAGGCGCCATAAATGCGTACGGGAATCTCTTCGTCAATATCCGGTACTTCAACATAGAACATATACGCTACGCCCTTGTCGGAATTGATGGGCTCCAGCTTCGTTTGTTCATTAAATTTTGTGTAATAGGTGCCGATCAGTTCATCCATACCGCCATCATTCGTCGTGGCACGGTTGGAAGCGAACATGGGAATCTGCTGAATGGCCAATTTACCCGTAATCACCTGTGTGTCCGCATTGTCTTTATAGTCGTTCCACTGCCTGCTTTCCGGTTTTTTGCCAACATTCAGTTTGAGATGCGGATACGGCGTTTTCACTTCCGCTATATCCACACCCGTATATATTATGGGATCACCCGTGTATTCCGGCAGCGCGGGTGCCACCTGTTCAGCATCGGGAAGCTTCTTCAATGCCACAGTATGGGAAATCGGTTTACCGTTGCTGACGCTTGCCTTTTCCACCAGCACCGGAGCACTGGCGGTAACGGTAACGCTGCAGGTTTCGTCTACTATTTTGTCGCCGTCCTTCTCAATACCGCCCGTACCGGGATCCCAGATGATGATTTGCGTTACCTCATCGCCATCAGCCAAGGAAACACCGTTCTTGATTACGGAAGCGAAGTCCACATACAGCCATCCCTCGATGGGATTGGGAAGATTGGTGCCGTAATGCTTTCCGGCTGTCGTCAACCAGCCGGCAGCCACGTTATCGGTTCTCAAGATACAGGCCTCATCGGTATTGCTAAAATGCGATGCCTCTACCACAGAGGAGCCATCTGCCTTTTTGACATTCAAGGCAAAATGGAATGCCAGATCCTTCGCAGGACCCGTAGTTTTGATATAGGTCATAAAACCGGCGTAATCGGAAAGCTTCGCTTCTGTGTTGAGCGTAAACCCGCGATAATCACAGACGCCTTTTCCGATGCCGCTGTCTTTTATC
>CABQGZ010000842.1 GCA_902463835.1 uncultured Lachnospiraceae bacterium | reverse complement strand
CCTTTTTTACCATTAAAATTTACAGCAAGAGAGAATATCAGGAAATCATTGATAGCGGGGTTCCCTTTGGAACCAGGCCACATACAGCGGGAACGGGACCTTATTACGTATCTGAGTATGATGTTTCCGCCGGCGTGAAGCTGAAGGCCTATGAAAATTATTGGCAGGGCGCACCGGCAATCAAAAATGTTGAATACCGTCTTATCACCGAGGACGCTGCGGCAGTCATCGCATATGAGAATGGTGAGCTTGACTATCTCATGGATGCGCCCTTGTCCGAGTGGGAGGACATTGAATCCTCTGCCCAAGGACGTTGCACACTGGCAAAGGCGAACGATATTCAGTTTCTCGGCATCAACTATCAATCCCCGTCTAACAATGGTATTCTTGCCAATCCCAAAGTCCGTGAAGCGATATTCTATGCTATTAATAAGGAAAGCGTTGTTAAGGCTGCGACCAGCGGCTATGGTACAGTAGCATATGAATACATGGTTCCTGACTATGTAGCAACCGCTCCGCGCGCTAGTGATGGAAGGTTTAAAACCTATGACTATAATAAGGATGCCTGCCATCAGGCGTTGCTTGATGCCGGCTTTTCCGAAGAGCCGATTGCTGCGGGCATCAATGTCGGTACCATCCTGACCTACAATGCCGATACGGCACCGAAAGCAAAGGCCGCAGTTGTCATTCAGGCATGCTTGGCCGAGAATGGTATGATCGCCAATGTTGAAATCGGCGAAACTGGTCCTGTGACAGAGCGTCTCTATGCACTTGACTATGATATGTGCGTATATTCGGACAGTGGTAACTATGATTACAATAACATTCGCCAGCAGGTTGATTCGGAGTCTGTCGGAATGTATGTTGTCTGCTATAAAGATGATAAAAACACATTCGACTGGCAAAAGATTGAGAATCTGGTTGATCAGGGTGTTCTTGCTACCGACACCAAGGAACGATATGATATTTACACTGAGCTGTGGAGCATGATTATGGACACCAAGACAATCTTGCCCCTTTATCATGGAGCCATCGGCATTGCATGGTCTGACCGCGTAAAGATTGACAGCATTAACCCATTCTACTACCACCTGACCGATATCAGTTGGGCTAAATAAACTCTTTCCTGTAGGATAAGTGGATCAGCTATCGTTGGTCCTTAGGCTGACGATAGCTGATCTCTCAAAAAAGGGGGCAAGTATGCAAAAATACATCGCAAAGCGTATCCTATTTTTAATTCCAACCATTATCGGCGTGACTTTGATTATCTATCTGATTATGAACATAACGCCGGGAGATCCGGGACGTGCTATTCTCGGATCTGGTGTCTCTCAGGCGGATGTGGATGCATATAACCATGCGATCGGATATGACTTGCCGTTTTTTCAGAAATTTGTGAACTATCTCAGCAATATGTTTCTCCACCAGGATTTTGGCATTTCTTATGTTACCAAGCAAAATGTATTCGATGAGATATGGCCGCGGTATATTATGACATTAAAGCTGGCGTTCATTGGAATGATTCTCTCAACAGCCATCGGAATTCCTCTGGGAATCTATGCTGCTGTGAAGCAATATTCACCCATGGATACGATTTCCTCAGTTATCTCCTTCCTGTTGGCTGCTGTACCGACCTTTGTTCTCGGCCTTGTACTACTGTTCTTCTTTGCACTCAAGCTCAAGTGGCTGCCGTCTTACGGCATTCCGAACTGGACAGGCTATATCATGCCAGCACTGGCAATCTCACTTCCCATTGCCGCACAGAATTTCCGCTTTACCAAGTCGTCTATGTTAGATGCGATTCGTCAGGACTATGTCCGAACTGCACGCGCTAAGGGTGCCAGCGAACGTACTGTAATTTGGAAGCATGTGTTGAAGAATGCGCTTCTTCCTGTTATCACACAAGTTGGCATGAGCCTCGGCCTTCTGCTGTGTGGCGCTGTGGTTGCAGAGGAGTTGTTTTCTGTGCAAGGTATCGGCAGCCTGATTGTCGAGCGTATTACTTATAAGGATGAGCCGGTCATCATTGCCGGAACGATTCTGATCTCGATCTGCTTTACCGTTGTTATGCTGGTCGTGGATTTGATTTATGCGATGATCGATCCTCGCATTCGCGCCAAATACACAAAATCTGGGAGGAAGTGAGCAAATGGCGGCCCAAAAAAGCTTGAATGAAGACTACAAAAGTGACGGGAAATGGAAAGAGATATGGCGCAGATTCAAAAAGAATAAGGGAGCCGTGATTGGACTGGTGCTGCTGGTCGTGCTGACGGTGATCTTGGTGGGCGCGCCACTGTTTATCTCCTATGATAAGGCAATTACACAGAATATGGATTTAATGCTTGCAAAGCCCTCCGTAGGGAATCTTTTCGGCAACGACGGATACGGACGTGACATTTTTGCGCGTATTATCTACGGTGGACGTG
>CABQGZ010000841.1 GCA_902463835.1 uncultured Lachnospiraceae bacterium | reverse complement strand
GTCCCGCCCTGCTCTGCGTCCCCATCTGCGTCCCCATCTGCGTCCCCTTTGTTTTATCTGTGCCCCTACCTCTTCTTCGCCAACGCCAACGTAAAAATAAACTCCGTCCCCACACCCTCCGTACTGATCACGTTGATATTCTCATTATGCGCCTGAATAATCTCCTTCACAATCGCAAGCCCAAGCCCTGTTCCGCGTTTATCCTTCCCCCGGGAAGAGTCCGTCTTATAGAACCGCTCCCAGATCTTCTTGATACTCTCCTTAGGAATTCCAATCCCGGTATCCTTTACCGACACAAACACCTTGTCATTGCGCTCGGTGGTCTCGATGGTGATGGACGAATCCGGCCGGCTGAACTTGATGGCATTGTCGATGAGGTTGTAGAGCACCTGCTGGATCTTGCTCATGTCGGCGGTGACGAACAACGCCTGTCCCGTCAGAATCAGCTCAAAGGAGATCTTTTTCTTCAGGCATGTTCCCTCGAAGGACTGCACCGTCATCTTAATGATATTGTTGATGTCAAAATCAGCCATATCCAGCATGACTCCGTGAGAGCCGTACTTGTTCAGCTCCAGCATGCTCTGGGTAAGCTTGTTCAACCGTTCCGTCTCCACCAGGATGATATTCAGGTACTTGTCCTGCATCTCGTAGGGAATGGTTCCATCCATGATGGCCTCTATATATCCCTTGATGGAGGTTAGAGGAGAGCGGAAGTCGTGGGAGACGTTGGCGATAAATTTCCGCTGATCGTCCTCCAGGGTATTCAGCTCTGAAGCCATGTAATTCAGGGAGGCTGCCAGATAGCTCAACTCATCGTTGGAGCGGATCCGGATTTTCGTGTCAAAATTTCCGGCGGCATAGTCATCCGCTGCTTTTGTAATTTTGCGGATTGGAACATACACCGTGCGGGTGAAGAGTCCAAGCAGCAGGAAAGCACACAGGAAAATGATGGCGAAGGTGGTGTAGCAAATATTTAAAAATTCGTCTCCGTACTGTGTGATCTGGTAGAGGGGTTTATGTATCATGACGTAACCGCGAACCTTGTAATTGATGATGATGGGGGAATATACTGTCAAAGACTCCTGCTCCAGCGTACCAAAAAAAGTTCCGGTCTGATAATAGCGTGTGCCGAAACTCGTAATTGTAAAGTGTTCCACCTCTTTGAGAATCTGCCCTTCTGTTGCTGCGCGGGAATTGATCAGTATCTCTCCCTGGGGATTTACAATCCAGATGGGAGCGTCCAGGTAGGAATCCATGGCAGCCAGATGGCCCTGGACGTCTGCCAGGGTCATGGTATTGCTGTAATAGCTGGATGCATAGTCGGAGGCGATGGTCTTAGCCTCCCGATACAGGCTGTCTGCCTCCTGCTCTCTCATGTAGCGGTAGGTTCGCCTGGTGGTAAAGGTGCTCACCGTGAGAAAAGCAAGGACGCCAAAGGCTACATAGCCGGCCAGCAGTTTGATGTAGAGCGTACGTTTCACGATTTCACCTCGAATTTATAGCCGATGCCCCAGACAGTAGCTAGGCTCCAGGAAGCGTGATCCTTGATCTTTTCACGCAGCCTTTTTACATGGACATCCACAGTCCGAGTGTCACCGATGTACTCATAGCCCCAGATGTGATCCAGAAGCTGTTCTCTGGTAAATACCTGGTTGGGAGAGGAAGCCAGAAAATACAAAAGCTCCAGCTCCTTTGGCGGCATATCTACAGTCTTGCCGCAGTAGACCACGGAATAGTTTGTTTGGTTTACAATCAGGTCAGGATACTCCACACATTTGATGTCAGGGGAGATGGTTTCCTGCTTGATAGGCTGATAACGGCGCAGGACTGCCTTGACCCGGGCTACAAGTTCCTTGGAATCGAAGGGCTTTAGGATATAGTCGTCCGCTCCCAGCTCCAGTCCCAACACCTTGTCGAAGATCTCACCCTTGGCGGAGAGCATGATGATAGGCACATTGGATTTTGTACGTATTTCCCGGCAGACCTGATAGCCATCGATGCCCGGAAGCATCAGATCCAGAAGAATCAGGTTGGGCTGGTATTGTTCAAATACTTTTAAGGCCTCCTCGCCGTCATGAACCATGCGGGTGTCGTAGCACTCCTTGGTCAGGTAGAGAGAGATGAGTTCTGCGATATTGGCATCATCGTCGACGATTAATATTTTTTGTTTTGTGGCCATAGTGGTTCCTCCTAGTATTATGCAGGTTACTTAAATTCCGCAATAGTTACGCCGGCGTCGCCCTCGCCGAATTCTCCCAGGCGGTAGGACTTCACGTATTTCAGGCGTTTTAAATGGTTGTGGACGGCATTCCTAAGAGCACCGGTGCCTTTGCCGTGGACAATGCGCACGGAGGGCATGTGGGCAAGGTAAGCGTCGTCCAGGTATTTGTCCAGCAGGGAGATTGCTTCGTCGGTGGTCTTCCCGAT
>CABQGZ010000840.1 GCA_902463835.1 uncultured Lachnospiraceae bacterium | reverse complement strand
TTTGTATATTTGTAATATGATAGCTTTAACTACAATAACAAACCTTACTTCAACCTAAACTTTAACTACTATGAAGTACATTCCTTCAATTGCCTTCGAGGAGATGTCAGGCTCCGCAAAAGGTGTGACTGCAGCCAAGGTGCGCGGTCGCAAGTACATCCGCAACCGCGGATACGGTGGTTCAACCAGAACCGAGTTCCAGTCTTCAGTAAAGGGCATATTCAAGCAGCTCTCAACTTCTTGGAAAGCCCTCAGCAATGCTCAAATTCTCGCATGGAACAAACTAGCGGGCACGCAGGCTGGTCATTCAGTTTTAGGCTCAAGCAGCAAAATCAGTGGTGCCAACCTCTTCATGCGGCTCAACTACTGGATTGTTTACTGCGGAGGAGAGATCCTTCAGGCTCCTCCAACACTTGTAGGCGTAGAGGCTCCATCCGAAGCAGTCATTACCCTCACCGCAGAAAAGTTCACTTTCGCGCTTGAACAGGCTCCTGCCGCAGCAGCTGACCTTCGACTGGTCATCCAAGCATCAGCACCTCAGAGCAACGGTATTACCCGTGCCTATAGCAAGGCGGCTACCATTGGCGGAGCACGTGCGTGCAACACTGAAGAAATCAACCTCAAGGTCGATTACGAGGAGAAAAATGGCACGCCTTCCGCCGCTGCTCCTAAGGTATTCATGAAGTACTTCCTCGTGAACACCAAGACCGGAGAGAAATCAGGCGAAATGATGGCAATTGCGAAACTCTAATAAGGGGTCACAAAGCACTCTTAACCTAAATCTAGCCTATGAATCGGCCCCATCCTGCAGCGATGCACGATGGGGCTTTTTAGCATAAAAGACATGAACCATGACAGCAGATTCAATCATCCAACTCATCACAGTACTGCTCGGTAGCGGAGGACTGATTACCATATTCCTTGTCAGCGAAAAGAAAACTGCAGCCATGCTAGAAAACATGGCCAAAGCCAACGAGGAATGGAAAAAAATTATCGATCGGCAGACCGAGGAAAACAAGACGCTCCGCAGCGAGTACACAAACCTCCAAGAGAAATACCACAAACAGTTTGACATCAACACGGCACTCCATCAAGAGATTGACACAAAGAATACAAAAATAGCGGTCCTATCGCTTCTGCGATGTAAAAAGCTCCGTTGCATTGACCGCGAACCTCCATACGGATCCGGCGTTGTTGACCTGTCAGACAAGGACACATCTAAAACCAAAGAACAATGAAAGGATATATCACCAAGAACTTCCAATGGGAAGAGTTCGAGATAAGCGACAGGGCCGCTGAACTCGAAATTGACAACACTATCCCGGATGACACGGTCGCAGAGAACATCCGTGCGCTCGTATTCGAGATTCTACAGCCACTCAGAGATGCATGTGGACATCCGTTAAGGGTAAACTCTGGTTACCGCTCCAAAGCTCTGAATAAGGCAGTAAAAGGCGCAGCGAACTCGCAACATACCCGGGGCGAAGCCGCAGATATCCACGAAGACAACCCGTTCACGCTTGCTTGGCTCGTTCTTCACATCGGACTCCCCTTCGACCAGCTGATACTGTATGACACGTTCATCCACCTGTCACACAAGAAATACGGTCCACAACGGGGACAGATTCTCTACGACCAATCCTACACATCCAAATTCAAAGAAAGACTATGACACAAGACATCCTTTCCAGAATACTTCTCAGAACAGCGGTGGCTATATTCCTGATAGCCGCCGCTATCCGCATCTGCACCTACAGCTGCACATCAAGCAACGGCTACACATCCATCGAATACCAAGCTGATACAATCCGAATACGCGACACAATCCGCATTCCCCACCCAGTATCCGTCACATCAAGAACAATCGACACGATGACAGTTCTTGTCCACGCAACGGACACTCTCTGGATCCACGACACGCTCTACATTAGTCTGCCAATAGAACAACGGACTTACGCCGACTCCACCTACACGGCCTGGATATCCGGCTACCGTCCCAAACTAGACAGCATTCTGATCTACCCACAAACCACCACCATCACGAACACAATGACCATAACCCACAGTTCAAGGCAGCCTCGCTTCTCCATCGGCTTGCAAGCCGGCTACGGCGCAACAATCAGCAACAATCAGCTGAAGCCAGCGCCATTCGTAGGAATTGGGATAAGTTGGAATTTGATACGATTTTGAGATAGAAGAATGTCCTGCTTGTTATCTTCATAATGTCTGTGCATTTCCCTATCCCAGATAATATCGTATATTTGCAGCGTGGGGTCAGTAGCTTGACTTCATTTGTTAACACCTGGGCGTTCTTCGTTTCGTACGGAGGGCGCCCTTTTCCGTGGTCAATTATAAGAAATGGAGCCTTTGATAAAATCTTTTGAAGATTCTATCGAATTTTGTCCACGATGAAAATTTGGTGGACAATCGGTG
>CABQGZ010000839.1 GCA_902463835.1 uncultured Lachnospiraceae bacterium | reverse complement strand
AAATTTAGCAGCTGCCACAATTAAGGTCATTATATCATTCTGACCGAAAAATAACAAGGCAAATACATAAAGAAAAGCGCTCGATTTGTTTTTCACAAATCGGACGCTACGGGATCGGGGTCTTTAGAGACTTTCTGTTCCTGCGGTACGGTCGGTTCGGGGATCACATAATCTTCGGGTGGAATGTTCAACACCTGACCGCTCAGCTCTGTCGGTGCAGAATCCTTCCTTTGTACCTGTTGGATGGCTGCCCCACACACCTGTGAAGGTATAATTGCCTTTTGTTTGCAGCGTAAACTGAACGGTGATGCTATCATCGGGTTTAATAGCCGTGACAAGGACAAATAATTGTTTTGCCATTTCCATCAAATGTACCATTGAAGGGAGCATTAATTGTTCCGATCGGAGACCAACTTTCCTGAGCCAAAGTAATGTTATCTGCAAGTGTAATCGTTTTGCCTGTGAAGTCAGTTCCATTGAGAACGAGATCAGCCAATGTCAGAAGATCAGCTTCAGTGCCTACGGAAAAGGTATTCTATGGTGGCGCGGCTCTTTTCTTCCTCTCTGAGATACTGTTCAAATCTTGCTGTCTGCTCTACATATGCTTGCTGTGTCATAGTCGTTTCCTCCGGATTGAAATAGTATTAGTGTGTCCTCTTCCAGCTCTTACTATAACGCAATCCGGCTTTTTCGAGTAGCACAAAAAAGACTGCATCTCCATGATACAGCCTTTTGCCCTTTTCTCTTATTCGCTTTCTACTATCATTTTCTAATATTCTATCTCGCAATATTTTCTATTCTGCAGGTGTGCTTTCTGTTCCCTGCCGGTGCATCCTTGGAATAATTGATCCCCACAAGCAGGATTTCTCCACCATAGTCTTTGAGTGCATCAGGATATCGTCTGTCCTTGATCTGTTCAATGGCTCCCTCCGCAGATTTGTTCCACTTCAACTCAATCACCAGCACTGGCAGTGGCGAATCCTTCTTTGGCAGATATACAATGTCCGCATAACCGTCGCCAGCGGGCAATTCTTCAAACTTCAGGTATTCATCCGCATAACTGAAATATGCACGTTTGATCACACTGCGCAGTGCTTGTTCATTGTTATAGTATAATGGCGCCTCCTCTGCGTGTATCTTCTCAATCTGCTTGGCCACTGCATCTGCATCTCCGTGAACCGTATCGTAGATAAGCTGCTCGCTCTCACGGACACGGCGAATCGTCTCGTCCCGCTTTACCACCCGAATGGTACTCGCAAATTCCTTTCGAATCTCTTCGTTAGGAATTTGAACATTTTCCGTCTCTTCATCATAAGCCAGATAGCCCAGATGAATCAACAGCGTCAGCACGTCATCCCGATTTCGGAAGGTCACTAAGTCATTAGAAAATCCATTGGTATCTACTTTTACCGCCACACCTCCAATGAGTTCTGTAACAGTCCTGCCTAACCCGTCAAAATCAAGACTGATATAGCCTTTTAGGCTAGCCGCAGCTGAAGTCTCTGTCCAGTAGGAACGAAAACGGTTATTCTGCAATGCTTTCATAACAGAATTAGGGTTATATATGGATCCTACCCCTTTTAAAGTATATCCATCATACCATTTCTTCATCATTGGAAAATCCCTGCAGTATTTCTCGCAAAGTGCCGATACTTCGTTCTCTGTAAATCCAACATATTCCGCATATTTCCCCGGGTAGACCATGGTGAACTCCTGAAAATCCGATATTGCAGATTGAGAACCATCCTTTTTAACAGGAAGTATTCCCGTCATATAAACAGCTGCAAATATTTTGTCGGTCATTCCGCTATTCTTAAACATCGCCCGCAAAAACTCCAGGTATTCCCGCTGAAGCTTCGGCTTGTCACCACCCTCCCGTATTGGAGCGTCCCACTCGTCAATAATCATGACAATCTTATTTCCCGCCACATCCACCGCATTGGTCAACGTTGGTGTGAATCCTCCTGCAATCTTCAGTGCAGGGTACCGTTCAAGCAATTCACATACAATATTTTCTTTGATGTATGGGACAATATCTGTAATGGTACTCTCTCCTATAATACCAGTCATGTCCAGGTAAATCACATCATATTTATTCAAATGCGTCCGGTATGTGCCGTTTATTTCTTTGTTTACGGCAATCTCAAGGTCATCAAACAATGGGCGGGAATCGCATGTCTTATCATAATAAGCACACAGCATTTTCGCCGCAAAGGATTTTCCAAAACGGCGTGGTCTGCTGATGCAGGTCAAACAACTGGGCGTGTCAATTGTTTGATTGATCAAAGCAATCAGCCCTGTCTTATCTACATATACATCATTTCTGATTCTAGCGAACCCACTGTTGCCGGGATTCAAATAGCTTCCCATAAGATACACACCTCCCTTATCTTCAACATTTTAGCCACTGCCTCCATTAAGGTCATTATATCATTC
>CABQGZ010000838.1 GCA_902463835.1 uncultured Lachnospiraceae bacterium | reverse complement strand
AAACACTGACTCGTTATTTTTTGTTTTCGAACTTCAATTTTCAGTACAGATTGTAATGAGCTAAGCAAAAATTCCTCTCTGCTCATCTTCACTTTTTCGATTTATTAGCCTTAGTATAGCAAATTTTTGTCCATAAGGAAATAGCCTTTGAAAATTTCCATACCAAAAAGAAGGAGGGGGTAATTTTGCACATGAACACACATTCACAGTTGAAAATCCGAGGTCACACCAAATGATGCTCGACTACTTCTATGGGCAGTCGGGCAAACTGTTCGCCTACTTCCGTATTCCGAAAGCTCTCTTTCAAGACAGCCGTTTCCGACAGCTCTCCACCGATGCCCGGACGTTGTACGGCATCCTGCTTGACCGCATGAGCCTGTCTGCAAAGAACGGCTGGCTGGATGAGCAAGGGCGCGTGTATATCATCTACACTGTCCGGGAAGTGCAGGAATCTCTCTGCTGCGCCGAACACAAGGCGGTCAAGCTGTTCCGGGAGCTGGAACAAGCAGACCTCATCGAACGCAAGCGGCGTGGACTTGGAAAGCCCAGTTTAATCTACGTCAAAAACTTTTCGTCTGGATTGCCAAAAGCGCAAGCACAGAATTGTGCAAACAGCAATTCTTGTGCTGCTGAAAACGCAGTTCAGGTGCAGCCAAAACCGCAATCTAATAAGACTGAGAAGAATAAAACTGAGAGGAATCATCCTTTCTTCCCGGACAAAACGGACAGGCTGACCCAGCGGGAACAGCTTGAAGATTATTTTTATCAGGCGTTGGAGGTCGAACTGCTGCTCCGGCTCTGCCCGGACGACGAGGACACCATCTATCAAATTGTGGACTTACTTGTGGATACCTGCTCTACCAAACGCGAGATGTTGAGGATTGCCGGAGATGATAAGCCCGCTGAAGTGGTGCGCAGTCGGCTGAAAAAGCTGAATGCCGACCATATCCGCTTCGTACTGACCTGTCTTGCAGAGAACACATCTCCGGTGCGGAACATGAAGCAGTACCTGTTGGCTGCATTGTTCAACGCCCCCACAACGATGAACCTTTACTATCAGAACAAAACGAACCACGACTTTGCGCGTGGCGCACAGAAGGCGGGGTGATGTTATCGCAAAGAAAGCAACAACAATCGCCATCGTAAACCAGAAAGGCGGCACAGCCAAGACCACCACCTGTGAAAATCTGGGCATCGGGCTGGCGATGGAGGGCAAAAAGGTGTTGCTGGTGGATGTTGACCCGCAGGGGTCGCTCACCATCAGCATGGGTTTACAGGACCCGGATCAACTGCCTACCACGCTGTCCACGCTCATGCAGAAAGCCATGCATGACCAGCCCGTCCAACCCGGTGAGGGCGTCTTGCACCATGCAGAGGGTGTTGACCTTATCCCGGCCAACATTGAGCTGGCAGGAATGGAAGTTGCCCTCGTGAACAGCATGAACCGGGAAAAGATGCTGAAACAGGTGTTGGACAGTGCCAAGCGCGAGTATGATTATATCCTGCTGGACTGCACTCCCTCACTGGGAATGCTCACTGTCAATGCGCTGGCGGCGGCAGACACGACGCTGATTCCGATGCAAGCGCAGTTCCTGTCTGCCAAGGGTTTGGAACAGCTTTTGCAGACGATTGGCAAAGTGCGGCGGCAGATAAACCCAAAGCTGAAAATCGAGGGTATCCTGCTCACCATGACGGACAGCCGAACGAACTATGGAAAACAAATTGACGATTTGATTCGGCAGTCGTATGGAAAGCGGCTGAAAGTATTTGAGCAGACGATTCCCCGGTCTGTTCGCGCTGCTGAAATCAGTGCGGTGGGCAAGAGTATCTTTGCCCATGACCCCAAAGGAAAAGTGGCAGAAGCCTACCATTCCATTGCGAAGGAGGTGGTGGCTGATGCCGAAAAACAACTTAAACGTAACGCTGAAAGGACTAGATGAGCTTTTATTTTCCACCGAAGAACAGCGGCAGGAAGAAAAAAGAGAGCAGGTGCAGCAGATTCCCATTGATGAGCTGTATCCGTTTACCAACCATCCTTTCAAGGTGCTAGAGGATGATTCGATGGCGCAGACGGTTAAAAGCATCAAGGAATACGGCATCCTTTCTCCGCTGATTGCCCGCCCACGGCCAGACGGTGACGGTTATGAAATCATTTCCGGCCACCGCCGCCAGTTTGCCGCGAGAGAAGCCGGACTGGAAACATTGCCCGTCATTGTGCGGGATATGGATGATGATGCCGCCACCATTTTGATGGTCGATTCAAATTTGCAGAGAGAACAAATTTCACCAAGCGAGAAAGCATTTGCTTATAAAATGAAGCTGGATGCTCTGAAACATCAGGGCGCAAGGTCTGATTTGACTTCCCGACAAGTTGTCGGGAAGTTGGAAGCGGCCGCTTTGGTAGGAAAAGTTTCCGATGAGAGGGGACGACAGGTAC
>CABQGZ010000837.1 GCA_902463835.1 uncultured Lachnospiraceae bacterium | reverse complement strand
GTCAGCCTCAACATCGGGGTTCGCTATTTCTGTCAGAAAAGCATCATATTCCGATGCAATGAGCGTATTTTCCTTATCCAATTTGTAGATTGTCGTACCAGATGCTGTACCATCATAATCGACAATATCAGTATACGAATCTAAGGAACCCTTTCCTCTGGAAAGATATTTCTTCGATATTTCACTGATAAAAGAAACCATCTCGGATGCTGGCTCCAGCTGGATTTGTCTGCTTGCGTATTTCGTTCCAGCGGTTTTAGAGGTGCTGATTTTCAGCAATTGCAAAGACCAATTGGAACATTCGCTCATTTCCGCAAAGGCAGTTTTAAGTGTTTCTATCGACAATCTCTTTCACCTACACTCTCTCGAAGAAATCCTTATCAACCTCGTATATCGTCCGCTCTTTCACGCCAAGTCCATATTCGATGAGCTTGCTGATGAACTCCTCGCCATCAATAAGATCGATCTGTTGCTTTCCGGCATTTGAAGCCTCTTCGCGGGCGGCCTTTGTGAAGCTGCCTGTGGTAATGAAAACGCCCTTCTCGATATCTGTTGTCAGCGATCCACGGAAATCACGAATATCCCCGGCAGAAACGCTACCGGTATAACGTTTACATTGGAATGCCACATTGAAACTGAAAATGCCGTTGATGCGCAGCTTGCCAGTCCCGTCAATCCCACCATCGCCGGATTTCTTGGTAACGGTAACCTGGGAGAACCCACATTCGCGGAGCAGAAGCATTGCCAGACGCTCAAAAGCATACGGATTCATGCTGTGCAGGGTTTCAGCAAGTTCCGCTCTCCAAGGTTCCGAATCCTCGATGGTGTCGATACCGTCATTGGAGGGATCGCCGTCTTCGAGAATCGTATCGACCTCTTTTTCGGATTTTCCCTTCAGCTTCGTGGACTTGATGTTTTCGGTCACTTCTTCCCGGGTGATGGACTTCCGCCCAGCATACTCCGGGGTGATCATCCAAACACCACGTTTACTGTTGACGATAGCACCGAGGTTTTTCAACCGAGTACGCGCCCAGGCAAGCTGATACTCCAGTTCTGTCTGCTGTGACGCATTGCCCTTATGAGGCTCGTCAACTACATCATCGGGGAGATTCAGCTTCTTTATGATACTGTCGCGTATCTCGTCAATTGTAGCAGAACCGCCCAATTCTACAAGTACCGTAAACAACGGTTCCACCAGCTCAAGCTGTGTGGGACTTTTGATTTTCTTTACTCTTGCCATATGTCCTCCGTAATGCAGAATTATAGCAGATCTGGTAACGAGCAGACCTCTGTTATTCTCCTCCATTGAACATTGTGGTCAGCGTCCATAAGTCCAATATTCTTCCAAAGAATCTGTTCGTACTTTAAAAATCCAACAGTTGACGTTGTTCCAGCAACTCTTCCAGGATTTGTTTTAATAAAACCACGAGCTGCATAATCTGCCTCCATAGAAGAGAGCAAGTTGGAAATCGGCGCTGTTGGCATACGCCGTCTCATTTGATCAAAATCCAGTAGAACGTCGAGATGATGCCCGGTTGTTAATAGCTCTTTGATAAAATAATCTGTAAATAGTTTACTGGTCGGACCGTTTACCAGTCCAAGATGATACATTGCAAGTCCGCGTTCAGTTAATTCCCCGGCTGAATCAATCATCTGCGTCTGTTTCACAAATGAAAGGTAGTTTTTTCTTATTGCGCTATAGTTTGTATCTCCAGGCGTCCGCGGATCAATTTGCGCTTGCATTCGAGCTAATTCTGCTGGCTTACTTGCTGCTGGAAGTCGGAGATACGAATTAATTCTCTTTTCAAAATGTTTTATGTCCTTCCGCCCAGAAAGGGTTTTTATATTAACCCCCGAAACATCCTGAACAGGGACTGCCGCAAACGTTGTGAGGACAGAAGGGGGAACCAGTTTGGTTGTGTACAGTATTTCAAACGGGTCACCACCAATATGATTAACCTTCTTGAGATAGTAATAGTGCAATATCAAGTGAAAAAGTGGTATTGGAAGATCTTGATGCTTCGCCCAAAAACGCTCGACCGTAACTGTGCGAGGCGTAGCAGCCGTCCCGGCAAGGCTGGTTACATTTTTTACCAGTCGTACATTCTTGGGGTTTGCATTGTCATAAATAATAAGCCCAGTGGGAATAGCCGATAACTGATGCGTATATAAATCAGTTAAATAGCTCTCCAAATCATAACCAGCAAGCAGCTTTGGGGCGATCAAAAATGACAAGTTACACTTTTCCAAATATGCAATTCCTTGGCCGACTCCCGTCAAAATCCCCCTTTTTGTTTCTGTCTCCGGCTTAAACTCAAAATACGCCAGTTCCTTGTTAACACTATCGTAAAAAGCCGCATCAGGAGAAGGAAAATCTGCGGGAGTACCTGTGCGCAAAAAATTGGGCCCGTGCCCCGAAGCACCGTACGTCCAAGAGC
>CABQGZ010000836.1 GCA_902463835.1 uncultured Lachnospiraceae bacterium | reverse complement strand
GGCTTTTTCATGGAAAGAAAAATCGGAAAACTGGGGTTATCCCCCATAACGGCGACGGATTTTAGCCATAGCGGAAATCCGGGAAAAACTGGCGGTCCTGAGTATTATCTGGGAGACAAGTTGAATCTCAATATCGTATACAGTGTCTATCACTCAGGAAAGACAAAAGAGGAGATTGCCGAAGAGCTTGGGATGACGCCGGTATATCTGGAAGATCGCATTCATTTTCTGGAGAGCAATGGATTTCTTGTGCCGACGGCCGGAAATCGTTTTACAACGTATGTGAGATTTGAGCCTGAGACTTTCTCAATGGAGCTGGAAGAAAAGACTGTAAAAACAAAGCTGTCTATGGCAGATGTGTTGGTGAAAGAATACGTTCCCACGGTAAGACAGGCCATTGCGGATGTAGCAGATGTGTATATTCCCAGTGGGAATCGGGAACTTCTGGAGGCTGCTGCAATCTTTTACGGAGTAGTCAACAAATGCTGCATTTCCATGAATCGGAATCTGTCGAAGTATTATATCAAGACAACGGCGGGAGGAGATTTCATTGCTTGTGTGGGTCGAAAATCGGAGCAATCGGATCCGGAATATAAAAGGACGCTAAAGACGCCATCCTATTGGTTTTGCGGGAATATGGTAAGAGATTCGGGGAAATATCCGGCTGTATATTCCTGGTCTATCGATTCCAGAAATTGTTCCCGTCAAGGACACTGGCAAAATAACCTCACCTCAGATTATGAGTATGTGTACGAATTTTTAAAGGGGATGCTCAGCGATAACATGGCCAACGCGGAAAAATTTGCAAGGCTTAAAGAGAGAAAATTTTTATCTGAAGACAACAAAGTAAATATTATGATGGTCAAGGGAGCTTCCGAGGCCTTTTTTTCCAGAATTCCGGAGCTTGACGAGGAGCTTAAGAAAAAGTTCGCACAGGCAGCGTTGGAGATTGCAATGATAAATGTAAAAAACTATCCGCCCCAGATGCAGGATTTGGTAGTCAGCTGGGGCGTGGAAGGATTTATCAACGGAGATGTGGCCTTGATGGTCATGGATATACTTTACAGAGACGGAACATTCCGGCCGTTGACAGAAAATGAGAAGATTACCGCGGATCTGATCATGTTCAGCGATATCTTGCCGCCGCAATCTCCACAATAATCTTCACAACAGTCTCCATGGCTTCCACCGTGATATGTTCGAAGGGGCCATGGAAACCATCGCCGCCGGTGCCAAGATTGGGGCAGGGAAGTCCCATAAAAGTCAGCCGGGCGCCGTCCGTGCCTCCACGGATTGGCAGGGAGATAGGGTCAAGTCCTACAGCGCGGATGGCGTCTCTGGCTTTTTCTACTATATAAAAGTGCTGTTCCATGATCTCCAGCATATTGCGGTAGCTCTCCGAGATGGTCAATTCCACGGTCCCGCTGCCGTAGGAGTCATTGATCTTGTCCGCCACTTCCCGGAGAAAATCAAGACGGCAGGCAAATGTGTCTTTCTCGTGGTCGCGGACAATATACTGAAGGTGGGCAGCGTTCACATCGCCGTGCATGTCGGTCAGATGATAAAAGCCCTCTCGGCCCTCCGTGTGTTCCGGAGTCTCCCAGGCAGGCAGCATGCTTTGAATCTCACAGGCTACGGAAGCGGCATTCACCATAATATTCTTGGCGGAGCCGGGATGCACATTGACTCCTTTGATCTGAAAATCGGCGGAAGCAGCATTGAAATTCTCATAGGCAATCTCACCCTCGTAGTCGCCGTCCACCGTATAAGCGTAGTCCGCCTGGAAATAGTCAAGGTTAAAGGCATCGGAGCCTCTTCCAACCTCCTCATCCGGGGTAATTCCTACCCAGATGTCCCCGTGGGGTATATTTTCTTTTATGATCTGTTCCACAGCAGTAAAAATCTCGGCTATGCCAGCCTTGTCATCCGCACCCAGCAAAGTGGTTCCGTCTGTCACGATCAAGGTCTGTCCCGTCCGGGAAGCAAGCCTTGGAAAATCAGAAATCTTTAACACTTCTCTGGTAGATGAGAGCGTCACGTCTTTTCCATCGTAATGGGGAATCAGCACAGGCTTTACATTTTTACCGGAAAAGGCCGGAGCAGTATCCATATGAGCAATAAAGCCAATGGCTTTTTCCTGTTCATAGCCCTTGGTGGCCGGAAGCAAGCCGTATACATAGCAGTGCTCGTCGCAGATTACCCGGGAAAGACCCATTTGTTCCAATTCTGCTGCAAGGGCGTGGCCCAGATCAAACTGCCGGTCCGTGCTGGGAATCGCTTCCTGGTCGTCGCGGGAAGTTGTCCAATATGAGATATATTTTAAAAATCGTTCTTCTGCTTTCAAGAAAAAGTACCTCCTGGTTTTTATAATTATCATACGCGTTTTAAGGAAAAAGGTCAAGAAATAACAGTAATGTACCAAAAATCAAAGCAAATTT
>CABQGZ010000835.1 GCA_902463835.1 uncultured Lachnospiraceae bacterium | reverse complement strand
CCGTAATGCCGGGATCAGAACCAACTATCTTGACATTGGCCCGATTATATGCGGCGGACAGGAATATCTGGTCGCACGCGCGGCGGGTGCAGAACGGTGCAAACGTATGGGCAAAAGGTATTTTCCCCTGCACCGCCAAACCGGAAGCAACACCAATCATGTTCGCTTCCTGAATGCCGCAATCCACCATTTGTTCAGGGTATTTCTCCGCAAAGGGTTTCATTCCCATGGCGGACATCAGATCCGCATCCAACGCCACGATCCGGGGATCGTGTTCCGCCAGTTCCATCATGCACTTGCAGTACGCTTTGCGCATTTCCACTGTGTCTTTTTCTCCAACTCGGGATGCTAATACGATCTCATTCATCGCGTTCTTCCCTCCTTACTGCACATTGTAGCGCCGACGGATCTCCTCCAGTGCGTTTGCCAGTTCCTCTTCGGACAGCCCTCGACTGTGGCTACCAACCTGCCCTTCGCTGCCGCTCCATCCGTGTCCCTTTATCGTGTCCAGTACAATAACACTTGGTGTGCCGCTATTCTTCTCTGCTTTGCTCAAAGCTGCATCCACAGCCTGTAAGTCATGTCCGTTTACCCTCTGCGCATACCAGCCAAAGCTGGCAAATTTTGCCGCAATATCACCCAAATTGCACACTGCATCCGTGTCGGTGCGCCCATCGATCTGTAGTTTGTTGTGATCCACCAGCGCAATCAGGTTGTCCAGATGGTGAGTCGCCGCAAAAAGGGCCATCTCCCAAACCTGCCCTTCATCCAACTCGCCGTCGCCCAAAATAAGATAGACGCGGCTATCTGCGCCATCCATCTTAAGGCCCAGCGCCGCACCAGCCGCCGTTGATGCGCCCTGCCCCAGCGAACCGGTAGTCATATCGATCCCTGGTGTATGATTTCGATCGCAATGACTTGGCAGATCTGTGTGGGGTGTATTCAGCGTGGTCAACTGCTCCACAGGGAAAAAGCCCTTCAATGCCAACGCTGCGTAAAGTGCCGGCCCGCAGTGGCCTTTGGACATAACCACCCAGTCGCGGCCCGCCCAGCAGGGTTCGTCCGCACGGTAACGTAAGTGGGCCTGATATAACACCGCCAACGCATCCGCAATGGACAGTGAACCTCCCAAATGCCCATTGGGAAGACCTGCGATCATCTTGCACACCTCCATATGAATGGCGGCTGAATACTGCTGCGTCTGGCGCAAAACTGTTTCGTTCATACTGTCGTTCCTCCGTTTCCTCCGATATTCGAAGCTACGAGAATAGGGCCTGCCGTCCTATACGGCAGGCCCTATTGCGTGAATAGCCCGCTAACAGGAGTGATATATGCTATTCTGCGGCTATGTCAGCGGTTGAAAATACCCCGCTTGGGCAGCTCGTGCACAGATACCCAGCCCTCGCTAAGCGGTTCTTTGAAGCACCCGGCTACCTCAGATGCAGGCCGGGTGGTAAAGCCCTCTACCGGCGCAGTTCCGGCGGGATAATTCTCCAGCATATCCTCAATCATCAGCGTGATGTATTTGCAGATGGCCACAATAGGACGCTTGGCCTTATACGCATCACCACGACTGGGATATCCAACCACGCCCTCCGGTGTACCCCAGCGCTCGATGAGATTTTGTCCCTCGCCCTCGGACCAGGTATGAGGTCTGCCATAGGAGTCCACCGAGGTATCGTAGTGCTTCTTCAGCGCCACGCTAACGGGCTGGGAATCCACGCACACGCTCATATCCACCATATCGCCGAACAGGAAATTGGCAACGGCCGTTTCCGCCTCATCCGCGTGAACAAAATGGGTGGTCAGTGAATCCGGTTCATCGATGGGGATCCAGAACTCACGGATGGCTCGATGCCACTCCAACTCAGAAACGATGGCCGGAAGCTGATAGCGTTTGAAGAACTCCTGAACGGCGGACTCCAGCATCCACTTGTGGCCGTGGTTATTGACGAGAATAAACTTGCGATAGCCGTCATCCCACAGTCCCAGCATCATGTAGATCAGTGTTTCACGGACGACCTCCTCCGTCACCATATATGTGCCGGGCATGGCCACATGGTGATACGGATGACCACCGTAGTTCAAGGGCGGCAGCGCCAAAGAAACCTCGAATCCTTTCTTGGCTGTATAGCGGCGAACACCCTCGCAGATCTGCGTAACCATATAGGTGTCCAATCCGGAGGGATTGTGCATACCATGGTTTTCCGTTGTCCCGATGGGGATCAGCACCACATCGTTCTTCCGACGCTTCGCCATGGCAATATGCCGCGGAGTATTTTGGATGTAACAACCAGCCTTGCCCAGTTCAGACTCACTGGGCAGCTCATATTCTTCCAGTATCTTATCAATTTCCTCGATACTGGCCTCCCAGACCTCTTTTTTCAGGCGGCCTGCAGGAGAGTCCTCAAACACAATGTGGGGATAGTCTGTGGTGTAC
>CABQGZ010000834.1 GCA_902463835.1 uncultured Lachnospiraceae bacterium | reverse complement strand
CTCCTGCTGATACCCCCTCGGCGATACCCCAAAATGCTTCTTGAAGATCTTGGAAAAATGATACAGATCCTGGTATCCCACCGACATGGCCGCCGTGGACGGCCGCTCGCCGTAGACCGTCATCAGCTCCGCCGCCTTGGTCAGACGCAGATTGATCAGATACTCGCTGGGGGACGTTCCTACGCGTTCCGAGAACATGGCGGAAAAATAACTGCGGTCAAGACCAAGCCGATCGGCAATCTCCTGTATCGTAATTCCTCTTGCATACTCTGAGCGCATGCAGTTCAACGCCTTATCAATGTAGTCAGGTTTTGGCGCTCCGTGCTCCAGGAAGATACCCATAAGCTTCCAGAGACAACCGGACAGGAAGGCGCTGCGGCCACTGTCCATACCGCCGCAGGAGCGCATCTCATCAAACAATGCTCCGGCCTCCGGACAGGATATCACCGGCTGAGATAAGAGTTCCGGAAGCTCCTCCTGGGTGGTGAAGCCAATCCAGGAATAATTCCAGGGCTTCTGGCTGTCCGCCTCATAATAAGTCTCCAGATAAGGCGGGATCACAAAGATCTGACCCGGACCGACCTGGTGCGCTGTGCCCTCCCGGGTAAAGGTGCCGAAGCCAGAATGTATGTAATGGAGCAGCCAGTGAGTCCGCACCGCAGGACCAAAGGAGTGGCTGCAGGCACAGTTTTCACGGCCGTACTGCACCGGGTTAAGACCACCGTAGTGGCAGTCGATGATAATTTCTGTGTGGGGGGCTTTTGGGGTATTCATGTTACTTTCACCTCTTATCAACTGTATCTAACAATAATACAACTTTTCACCACAAAATGCAATTGTAATTTACTAATATTTTCGATAAGCTCATTACAACAATAGAACAAGGAGGATACATCATGAAAATTACATTTATGGGTGCTGGGAGCACCGTATTTGCCAGAAATGTCATTGGGGATTGTATGTGCAGCGAGGCTCTGCGGGACAGTACCTTTGCGCTCTATGATATCGACGGGGAGCGTCTGAAGGAAAGCCAGGTGATCCTGGAAGCCATGCGCCAGACCCAGGACGGCTTCGGAGCCATCGAATGTTATCTTGGCGTAGAAAACCGCAAGGACGCCCTGCAGGGAGCGGATTTTGTCATCAATGCTATTCAGGTGGGCTTATACGATCCCTGCACCATCATCGACTTTGAAGTGCCGAAGAAATACGGCCTGCGTCAGACCATCGGCGATACTTTAGGCATCGGCGGTATTATGCGCGCCCTGCGCACCATCCCCGTGATGGCCGATTTTGCCAGGGATATGGAGGAGGTGTGCCCGAATGCGCTTTTCCTCAACTATACCAATCCCATGGCCATGCTCTCCGGCTACATGCAGCGCTACACCAACGTCAACACCATCGGTCTGTGCCACAGCGTGCAGGTATGCTCTGAGGGCCTTCTTACGGAACTGGGCATGGAGGACAAGCTTCCCGGGCGCAAGGAGCTGATCGCCGGTATCAACCATATGGCATGGCTCCTGGAGCTCAAGGATAAAAACGGCGTAGATCTGTACCCGGAGATCAAATCCCGTGTGGCTGCCAAACTGGATGACCCGGACTTCAAAGACAAGGTGCGCTTAGACTACATCAACCATTTCGGCTACTACTGTACCGAATCCAGCGAACACAATGCCGAGTACAACATGTTCTACATCAAGAGCAAGTACCCGGAGCTCATCGATCGCTACAACATCCCGCTGGATGAATATCCCCGCCGCTGCGTGAACCAGATTGAAGGCTGGAAAAAAGAGTACGCAGAGCTTGTGGAAAACGGTGTCAAGGCCCACGAGCGTTCCAGGGAATATGCCTCCCGGATCATGGAGGCCTGTGTCACCGACATTCCTTATCAGATTGGCGGAAATGTGCAGAACACGGGCCATCTCATCACCAACCTGCCGGAGGATGCGTGCGTGGAGGTTCCTTGCCTGGTGAACGGCCATGGAATCCACCCCTGCCATGTGGGCGCTCTCCCGGTACAGTGCGCCGCCATGAATATGACGAATATCAATGTTCAGCTCCTGACGATCGAAGCTGCCCATACCTTAAAGCGCGAGCACATCTACCAGGCCGCTATGCTGGATCCCCACACCGGCAGCGAGCTTGATATCGACTCTATCAAGAAGATGGTGGACGATCTGATCGACGCCCATGGAGATTATCTGCCGAAGTACCGCTAGTGTATAAAAAGGGACTGTCGCACGAACTGATTCAATCACTGTTGCGACAGCCCCTTTTTATTTAGCTTTAATAGGTTTGTTCTATAACCCGCGGATAATATTTAGATAATCCTGTCTTTGATCTACCACCGCATACACGATCACTTCTTTTTTACCTTCATTTACCTTGTAAAAAACTAGATCCTTTTCAAGAATCAACACTTTGTACCCCTGCCGCTTTAACA